>NZ_JBKOQN010000030.1:0-89387 GCF_046764895.1 Nocardia sp. CWNU-33
ACTCACGGGCGTAGGAGACGAACGACCCCGAGGAGGGGCGATGCAGCACCAACTCACCGAGCGCGCGCAGGATGAAGAACACGAACACGCCACAGACGGCGTACACCAGAAACAGCCCGGGCCCTGCGTTGGCCAGTCTGCCGCCTGAACCCAGGAATAGGCCGGTGCCGATGGCGCCACCGATCGCGATCATTTGTACCTGACGGGGACGAAGCGACTTGTGATAGCCAGCGTCCTCGTCGTGCAGCGTATTTACGGGCCCCGACACCTCCGAGGGAGGTCGAACTGTGGTCATGGCCAAAACCCCTCACATTACGACGATTGTGTCGCCGATTAACGTGCCACCAAGTAACGGCACAGTGGAGGTAATGTACCGCTGCACAACGGCACGATCAATAGGAACGGGCCGATTCGACTGCCCCAATCCGGCCATGCAATTAGTTGCCACGTCATATTGAATTGATCCCATCATTTCGGTCGCAAAACGGACTCGCGGACCCGAATTGCAAACCAACCGGGATGTTTTAATTCGCCACCCACGAATAGGCTGCGACGGACCGAGGATCCATCAGGCGCTGTTGACGAAAACCATAGGAACACCCCACACACAGCGATAGAGGCCGAACCCACCGCGACTGCTCGCCCGCGATCGAATCGACCGATCCTCTGGCGACGATCGGCCACCGCCTCATCGACCAGCCCGTGGGCATGGGCGTGTTCGAGCACATTGAATACTAGGTAGCCAGACCATTGCGGTCGACTGACCTTTGGAGCGCCTTTCACAGTGTAATCAGTTGCAGGAGCGCTGAATTCATGTCTCCTCCCGCGCGGAACCCGGTGCCGCCCCCATAAGCATCAATCCGAGTCCACGCGAACTCACCCACTGATCACAGCGTCGATGATGAAAAGCGTTCTCGACGCCTGGCTTCAGCTGTCGTCGCCGAGGTTGTCAGAATCTGACTGTGGCGGAGATTTGTCGCGCTACACAGCCAGCCCACTCCGTTCAGCAAGAACACTATTCAGAGCCTCCTGATCGGCCGGCGCGAGACATCACCGCGGGTGTGCGAATTCGCTGACGAATCGCGAAGTAGCCGACAGCCGATACGGCGGTTGCACTGATCCTCGAACAGAAAGACCCTCCCGCCAACACGGAAGACTCGAAACATCCTGCAATGCTTCAATTTACAGGTCGGATGACACTGACCGAGGTGGAGTAGAGGCTGGTCGGATCCGGTCTACTTCGTCCAAAGGACAGCCAAAACACTTGACGGCGCCGGACCTGCGTCCGCAATACGTCCGCAGTGGCGTCCGACGCCGTCAACACAACTCACAAATTGTCTGGTCAGCTCACGTCGTTCACGTTCGCCAACACCAACTCGACTCCCCTACGTCGAAAACGAAGTCCTTGAATACCTTCGTAATTCACACCACCACGCGGTTCGAGCTCTCCCACCCACTGCGGGTGAAGCACCATTTCACGATCATGGTGGCCGGTCACGACAATCTTGATCGGCAGTGGGTTCGCAGCTGCCCGCGCGGCGGTGCCCAACCCGTCGGACACGGTGTAGCCGGCCGACTCGAGCAGGTCGAGCGATACAGCGACGCGAGGATCGATGGAGTTCTCCGGCCCGTGCTCTTCGGTGAAACCAGGCTCACCGAACTCTTCTCGGGATGACGGCGTCAGCAGGTATGAGGAATCGGCATTCGGGTCATTCCCCACAGTGATGCGGATTCGATTCCGCAACTCGACGATGGCGAGAGTGGCCGCGGCGGCCGCGGCGAGACCACAGATCAATGCAGGAGTCTTCATCGCGGCGCTGGCGACCTGTTGTGCCGCCTCGGGGTTCGATCCCTCTCCGCCACCGAAGAAATTCCGCAGAATGCTGCCGAGTCCGGTGCCCATCGCGTCGCTGTGTTTGGTCATGTCACGCAGCGCCGGCGCTTGGCCGTTGAGATACAGCACCGCCGCCAGAACGAACAGCGCTGTGGCCACGCTGGCGCCGGCCATGAGGCACGACAACGCCTCGATACGCACGACCAGGTACAGCATCGCGGCGAATAAGGTGATCACTGCGGTGATTGCGGCCAGCATGCCCCAGGTACCGCTTATGGAAATATGGTTGGCGGGCGCGTATCCGAGAGTATTGAGCTCGGGTACGGAGCCGTCGATCCGGCCGAAGGCGTTGGCGTGCAGGTCCCCCGCCGGCCCCGTCGCCGAGAGCCAAGGCTGAAAAAGGAACGCGAGGGTGAGCAGGCTCAACGCCGCGATACACCAACATCGCCAACCGGATCGAGGCCCGGACCCCTGCGGCTCAACGTATTTGAATTGTTCTGAAGTTGAATTTGCCATTATTTGGATTTCGACCTTTTGGATCTTTCGTTTTCGCTTGTAGCGAATTGGGTGGAGCGAGTTGGATGGAGCGAGTTGCGCTCCTCAATGAACCAGCACGAACCCTTCGGATAAACAGCCGGATGATCTTCGTCGACCATCGACAGTTATCGAGGTTATGACCGAATACACTTCGGGTCAACGTGATTTGAATCCCAAGGAGACCCAGGACACAGCATTCTCGGGCGCCTGAAGCATTCAGGTCGATTGACCAAATATTGACGAGTTTGCCGAATTACCCTTGCTTCGAACGGTTTTCGGCAGATCGAGAATCGCCGACGCAGTGTCGTGCCGACCTCGGGCACTGAGCCCTTCCGGGTAGCGGCGTCGTTGCGGTGCGGTGGTGCGGCCATGCTCGACGTGGAGCAGGACGAGTGCTGAGCGCCGATCTGTTAGGGGAACAGGCTGATTCGCCGCAGCGCTGTGCACCTGGCCTTCAACAGCGAGTTCCCGCGCTCGCCGACCGCGCGTCTGCGGTAGGAGATGCCGGCGCTCAGGTCAAAGCTTGCAGGGTGTGCAACACCCAGTGCCCTTTTCCGCTGGTCTTGGCGTAATACAGGCTGGCGTCGGCAGCGTCGAGGAGGGATTCGGCATTGGCGCCGACGATCGGTGTCACCACCGCCCCGATGCTGGCTGCCACCTGCAACTGTTGGCCATCGACGGTGATCGGGTCGGAGAACACCGACAAGAGTTTTTCTGAGATCACCGTGATCTGGGCGGCGGTGGCAGGCGGCGGGACCAAGACGACGAATTCGTCGCCACCCAGTCGGGAGACCAGGCAGTCGTGTTCACTGAGCCCGTCGTTCAGGCGGCCCGCCACGGCCACGAGGACCTTGTCCCCCGTGCCATGTCCGAAGCGGTCGTTGACATTTTTGAAGTGGTCCAGATCGGCGAAGCACAATCCGGCCCGATCGCCGTCGGATGCGGTCGTGATGAGTTCATCGATGCGTTCGAGTAGGTAACGCCGGTTCGGTAGGCCGGTCAGCGGATCGTGCCTGGCCTGCCTACGTAGTTCGTCCTCGAGCCGATGCTGCTCGGTAACGTCGGCTCCGATGGCCAGCAGATAGTCGGGCTGGCCGCCGTTGCCCTTCACATACGAGATGGCGAACGACATCCACCCCACGCTGCCGTCGGCGCGCACCAAGCGCCGGTCCAGCGAAACGGTGCCCTCCCCCGCCGGCACCAGCTTTTCGTACAGCAGCGTCCGAATATCGGACTGGTCATCGGGATGGGCGAAGTCGTAGACCGAGATCCCGCGTAGCGCGTCCACCGGGACGCCGATCATGTCGGCCAGTCCCCGGTTGGCTTCCAGCAGCTTTCCGTCGGTGTCACCGATGGCGATGGCGATGGTCGTGTTCTCGAACAGGATACGAAACCGAGCATCCCGTTCGTCACGGTCGGGTCTATCGAGCCCCCGCTCGAGCGGCGAACTCGCGACATCGCGCGCCCGGTCCAGCTCCTGCTGGTGGCCCTGACCCAGCGCGACCAACAGCCCGACGAGTCGCTGTCCGGCGTCGGGTCGGGCACTGCGGTCGGCCAGCTGGTACAAAACCTCCGCCGATACGGCGGGCACCTGCTGGTCGTCCAATTGCGCGGTTGCCAGCGCCGCCCCGACCCGGGCGCCCACAGTCACGTCGAAGGGATCGACATCCACCGCGGTCGCGAGATCGTCGATCATGCCGGCCAACAATTGAAGTCCTCGGCCGTCCAATGCAGGCATGTCGCTTGCCTTGGCAAGCGCTTGCCACCAGGTTCGAGCCATTACCGCACTCTTGCTGTCGTCCACCCCAACCCTTCGATACGTCGCACCATTCGACCACCCCTCGCGGCAAACGGTGGTCCGTTCACCCGACGATAGCCCGATTCGACACAGTATCGCGTGAAAGTTCCGAGCACGGTAACAATCATGCGAGCCGGTTCTCGGCGAAGACCGATTCGCCCTTGTATCGCATGGTGGCGAGCTGCCATACCCAGGTGGCCTGCACGCACCCGAGCAGATCCCGCACGTGCGCCGACACCGGCTCGGCGACGGTCGGGTCGGTATCGGCGCACACCCGGTCGATCCGGGCGCGGACCAGGCGGAACTCGGTTATCCGGTCGCGCACGATCTGCGCGGCGGCGTGCACGGCGTCGGACAGGCCGACTCCGGGCGTATTCAACAGACACACCGGGATCAGATTGAAATCGGCGCGGTCCCAGATGCATTCCTTCTCGAAGGAGAACACGTCGTTCATCAGCGCCCCGATCTCCACGGTCAACCGCTGCAACCGCCGCAGGTCGACCTCGAGTCCGGCGGCACGCACCCGCTCCCAACGCAGATACTCGTCGCGGCCGAATTCGCACAGCGCGATCGCCGGGTACATACCCGACACATGCGCACGCAATTCGATGTAGTCGACGACCGTCAGCAGGTCACCGCGCGCACGGGCGTTTTGATCCCGGATCGCTGGTCGCAGATGATCGACAGTGGAATCCAGAAACCGAGCCAGCCAGTCCGGGTCGGCCTGCCGGTCGGCCAACGCCAGGAATTCGGCGGTCGCCGCCTCCACCGCACTCGGATCCGCTGCGGCACGCCGTGTCTCGATCAAGTCGCACAGCCGTTCCACCGTCACACGAGCCTGTCGCTGTTCGGCGTCGGTCAGGTGGGCAAACTTCTCCCGGCCGACAGTATCGTTGAGCCAGAACAAGATTGCGTTGTAGATCCCGATGATCGTCATCCGCTCGGCGGTGACGGCGTGCGGATGCAGATAGGGCGTCATGCTGTTGTAGTGCGCGCCCCCGACCTCCAGCCAGATACCGCGCCGGGTGCAGAACTCTTCCACATCCGCGCAGGCGCTCTCTCCGAACGGATTCGGCGCGAAACCCCGGCAGAATTCGACGATGTCACAGTCGGACGCGCTGAACAACTCCCGCAGCGACCAGACCGGCCGGGCCCGAAGCAACGTCACATACTCGGCCCGCATCGTGGCGAGCCGCTTCTCGACCACCAGCGTGTACTCGCCCACCACAAACTCCCTCCCCGACCACACTCCGCCACAACTCAACAGCGATATCAACAGCGCGCCGGGCCGAATCGACCACCGGCCGTGGTTCGGTCCCCGAATGGTAAACGATCGCGATCCAGATAGCTCGGCTGTGCCCGCACCGCTCAGCTACTACGGCGCACCACCACCGCATCCTCGTATCTCGGTCAGCCGCACCAGCCATGATTGCGGCATCAGCGCCCAAGCCTGGCAAGAACCGCCAGCCGCCAACGGGCGGCGTTACGAAATGATGGGTGGTGTAGTTGCAGCGGCTTCGGACTTCCTCGCCTCGCGTCCTACCGGGTGTTTCGGTCGGGCATCGGTCGCCCTTCTGATTGTTCCCACACGGATGTTTCGGCGACGGCTGTCCATCCAGCACAGCGGTCTGGCATCACCCAGGTGTCGGGCCGTTGGTGATTCGTCTGAAACTCGGGCGGTTCGGTCACCGATACGCAGTCCGGCCCGACACGAGTCAGCCCGGGATAGGAGCGCGGAAGTGGCTGGGTTCGGCATCGGCCGGCATATCGCTCGCCGAGGTGAACGGCTCAACCTGGGCACGCAGGTCGACGAGGTGTCGGGCATGCGCTTCGAGCGACCGATCCTCTTCGGAAACCGGCGCCCATTGCCGGACCGGCCGCGCTTTTCCGCTGCCATCGACCGCGACCACCACAGCGAGGCCATGCGCCGCGAGCACGGGTCTATCGGAGTGGGTGTCCGTCGATGTCACGTGCACACTGACGTGCATGCTGCGTGGCCCGGTATGGATCAGCCGGGCGGTGACCTCGACGATGTGGCCGATGACGATCGGCTGATAGAAGCGGATCCCGCCGAAGTAGGACGTAATCACATGCTGCCCGGCCCAATCGGCTCCGCAGACGTAGGCCGCCTCGTCGATCCACCCCATCGTGCGGCCACCGTGCACCTTGCCGCCCCAATTGATATCCGAAGGGGCCGCCAGGAACCGCAGTGTGGCGCTCGGCGCGGTGCCCTCAGCAGTGTAGTGCTGGGCAGCCATGGCCTCCTCGATCCGCTTCCGCACCGAAATCCTGGCCCGCGCCTGCCGATGTCGCTGTAGCTCGAGAATTGTGGTCGGATCCCATTGCGGTACTGCCACGGACTGTCGGTTGTCGTCGATTGCGACGAAGATCGTCAGGCACTGCGCCGTTTGCACCGGCCGCTTCCGGGTCGGATCGGTCGAATAGACGCTGACGAGGATATGCATGCTCGTGCGACCGGTATGGACGAGGTTCGCATGCAACTCGATCAGCTCACCGACCGCGATCGGCCGGTCGAGGTGGATGTTCCCGACGTAGGCGGTCACGCAGTAGCACCCGCTCCACTGGGCCGCCGCCGCGTAGGCGACCTTGTCGATCCATTCGAGCAGCTTGCCGCCGTCGACCGATCCCCCGATTCCGGCGTCGACGGGTTTGACGAGAAAACGGTGGATCGCCTCGGAGCGTCTGCCGGACGCTGCCTGACTCGGGACGGAATCGAAGGTAGTGGCGCTCACAGCCAGCCGATCTATTCGGGTATGCGGATTCACGGTTCCGACTCCGTTGTCATCCGAGGACAATAGGCACCCACGACGCTACGGGCGAGTAGCAGGCCGCCGACCATCGCGGCCCCGGCGCTGCCCGACTGTGGTCAGCGCCCGAACAACCGTCGGATGCGCCCGCGGATGCCGAAGGCGTCCCGCGGTGCCGAAGTGGCGGTTTCGACGGCCGCCTGGGCCGACGTCGCCTGGGCGAATCGCACGTGCAGCTGTTCGCGGACCTGGTCCGGGGTGTAGGCACGGCGCCGGCGTTCGGCACGCACAATCACCACACCGGTGGCGACCACACCGGCCGCACCCGCCAATCCCACTGCCTTCCACCACCTCATACCGCATAGGCTACGGCCATGACGGGTACGGGCATCAGTCTCGACCGAGCGCTCGAGCTCACCAGAACTGGCGACATCTGGCTGTTCCGTGGGCATTCGGCAGCCGACCGGGCGATCCGGATGACGACGAACAGTCCGGTGAACCATGTCGGCATGTCCGTGGTGATCGACGATCTGCCCGCGCTGATCTGGCATGCGGAGCTCGGCCGATCGCTGCCCGACATGTGGTCGGGAGTCGCGCACCGTGGCGTCCAGCTACACAATCTGCGCGATGCAGTGCTCGTGTGGGCGCACCGTTACGGTCAGCAGGCGTGGCTACGCCAGTTGAACCGTCCGGTCACCCGAGAGATGGAAGACAGCCTGCTGCGCACCATCGCCCGACTCGACGGAACCCCGTTCCCATCCACCGCCGGTCTCGCCGGGCGCTGGCTACGCGGCCGGGCGCGCCTCCCGCGCCGCAAGCCGCGCCAGGTAACGGCCCAAAAATTGGAGAACGCGTACTGCGCGGAGATCGTGGCCGCGACATACCAGGCGATGGGACTGCTGCCGCAGCACCGCAGCCCCAATTGGTATGACCCGGGACGATTCTGGAGCGGAGACCGGCTGCAGCTGGGTGGCGGCTACGAGCTGGGTGGCGAAATAGCCGTGGCGGCACCGGCCGACACGAACTCCTGACCACCGCCGCCGATGCCCGGTGCAATGCATGCCTGCGGGCGATGTCATGCTCGAAGACGTTCTGCTGGAGCGCTTTCCGTACCACTATCGCCGGCGGGCGGGCCGGCCCGAGCACCGCGAAACACCTACAACTCCCGCAGCAATTCCGCCAGCAATACCGGGTCGGCTTGGTAGGGCGTACTGAATCCGAGCCGCTCGACAATCCCGTCGTACCGCTCATGTAGCTGCGCCGCGGCTCGGGCGGGGTCGGTGACAGTGAGTGCCACAGCGTCGAGGAATGGGTCGTCGACCAGGTCGGCCATCCGATCCCATTCCCCTTTTTTGGACATGTCCTTCAGGCGGGGGCCCAGCTCCGCGCGGTCGTGGAGTTCGAGAATCGGCCAGTACGCCGGTGTCGATCCGTAAAAGGCCAGCTGCTTTCGGATCGCCTGCCTGGCCGCGGCCCGCTCACTATCGGACCTACCTATCGCGATCATCGCGGAATGATGAATCACGATGTCGTCCAACGATTTCCGTGCGCGCTGTGCTCCTTGTTCCAAAGCGGGAAGAGTTACTTCGCGCAGGAATTTCGGCGTGCAGAACGGATGCGACATGAATCCGTCGGCCACCTCTCCAGCGACCGTCGTCATCTGCGGTCCCACGCCCGCGAGGTAGATGGGCGGTGGACCAAAACCTTCGACCTCAGCAGGAGCCGGCATGAACAGCGGCGGCATCAGCGTGTGCTGATAGAACTCACCGCGATAGTCGAGTCGACCGCCCTGCTGCCAGCTGTCCCAGATGGCCCGCACGGCCAGCACCATGTCGCGCATGCGGTTGGCCGGCTGACTCCACGGCATCGAGTAGCGGCGGGTGATATGAGCTCGGATCTGGCTGCCGAGGCCGAGCACGAACCGGCCTCGGGAGAACGCCTGCAGATCCCATGCGATGGTGGCCAGCAACAGCGGATTACGGGCAAACGCCACCGCGATCGAGGTGCCCAGTTCGATCCGATCGGTGTGTTCGGCGGCAAGCAATAGCGGCAGGAACGGGTCGTGCGCACCTTCGAACGTCCAAATTCCGGCATATCCTGCTGCCTCCGCGGCGGCGGCGTCCGTGCCCATCGTGCTGAGTCCGCCGGTCAGAGTTGTGTCGATTTTCAAAGTAATACGAATCCCATCGCGATCATTAACCGTTCGCCCACTGCTGCTCGGTGATGTCGTGAAACAACACGACATCACCGTATCGTCTACACCTGCGGAGCAACGCCCGAAAATCCGGCACTGCACTCCCCTCTAGGACCGAGTGATGCGATTCTTTGGAGGCGCAGAGCGAGCGGCCAGCTCTGTGGATCGACCGTGGACCACAATAGATCCAGGCTCGGACAGCACCCGAGGCGAGTCAGCGCTGCGGCAGTGGTGGCGATTTCGGAAAGACAACCGGCAGTGCGGTCAATGCTCGATGGAATGGTCCTGGCCGCCAGGCCAATTCACCCGGTGCCACCGCCAGGCGTAGCTCGGGTAGCGCGTCCAGCAGTTGGTCGATTGCGGCCTGAGCGATCAAGTAGGCCATCGAACTCGCGGGGCAGGCGTGCGCCCCCGCGCCCCATGCAAGATGAGATCTGTTACCCGCATGGTGATTTCCGATGATCTGCCGATCGTTATTGCACGCGGCCATGCTGATGACCACCGGTTGGTGCGCGGGCAACCACACGCCGTCGATCAGAATCGGCTGTCGCGGAAAACTGACGCAGAAATTCGCCAGCGGCGGATCATTGAACAACACCTCGTCGAGCGCGTCGCGGGTCGACAGGCTCCCGCCCAGCACTTCGCCGGCAAACCGCTCGTCGGTGAGAATCAGCAGCAGCGCGTTGATGATCAAATTCTGCTGCGGCTCAATGCCGCCGCCGTACAGCGTGGCCACCTGATGCACCATTTCCGTATCGTCGAGGCCGCACGGGTGCTCCAACAATCGGGTGGTGATGTCGTCGCCGGGTTCGGCCCGCTTGAGCAGGACCAACCTCAGCATCGCGTCGAGCAGCATCGTATTTCCGCGTTCGGCGTCGACGCCATCGAAGATCGCGGCCATCCCCGTCGCGGCCTGCTCCGCGATCTCGGCCGAACAGCCGAGCAGCGCGTTCAGCACTGCGAAGGCAAGCGGAAACGCGTACTGCCACACCAGATCCGCCGAACCATCCGTACAGAACGAATTGATCAGCGGCAGCGCGATCCGCTCCACGGTGTCGTGCAGCCCGTACTGATCTACCTTGCCGAGCCCCGTAATATTCGCCTGCCGATACCGCGCGTGCTCGAGCCCCGCAGTGCGCAACGCATTCGGCCGCCACTCCAGCATCGGCAACACCGGACAGTCGGCGGGCACATTCTCCTGCCAGGCACGCGAATCGGCCGGAAAATGGTCGGGATCATTGAGGATTCGGACGGCAGTGTAATACCCGATCACCAACGTGGCAGGCACCCCCGGAGCCAATTCCACCGGCACCAATGCTCCATACCGCTCCCGCATTACCGCGTAGGCGGAATGCGGATCCGCCGCGAACTCCGGTGCATACATCGAAATCCGCGGCTCACCGGTGCCGATTGGCGAGCTGTATTGAGTGTGGTCGTGCATGCCCGCTACAGTTGCGCCCTGGCGAAGCCGGCGAGCAGCACGCTGAAGCCGCCGATCTGGCCGATGATCAGGGTGGCCAGGACGAAACGCATCGCGGATGGTGGATTGCGCATTTGATTATCGGTTTCGCGCGCCAATCCGAGCCGAACGTAGTTCGCGATCGTCACCACGAACAGCACGACGATCGTCCCGGCCGCTGCGGAATTCACCGCGGTCGGCCAGCCGGACAGTTCGACGAATGCCGCGATCAACGCGGTTGCGAACGAATACAGCAATGCGGCTCGGTGAGCGATGTCGACATACGGATGCGCCAATCCGTCCGGCGAGGTGGTCATCGCCTGCCATTTCCATACGCCGAGTACAAGTGCCCATAGGAAGATGAGCCCGGAAGACAACAGCACCCAAGCCGTGTCCGTGCCTATAACCAATTCCGTTCCCTCATCAATCCATAACGCATCCGGCCTGCCCGCTGCCCAGCGGCAGTGTACCGCCGAACATCAGCGCCCGCACGATAGACAGCAACCAACCAGCCACCACAATGGAATCACTTGCGAGGAAGAGCGGAGATGTGCTGCGCGGCAGTCTGCTCAGCCGCCGCCGAATCGGAGGGCTGTTCACCCTGCGATGGATCCAGCGGAACGAGCGAACCGGAGCGTGACGAGCTGGAAAGGCCGCAGCCGCAAGCGAACTCCCGCGCCCTCCGGGATCGCGGGGGTGTCCCCCGCTAGCGGCCGCTCCAGCAAGTCGCAGACCTGGAACCCGGCGATCCCGAAACCGGCGGCCACCAGCGCCGAGGCGCGGCCGCCGCGCGCCTCATAGACGCGGAGCACGACATCGCCGCTACCGTCGTCGGCGAGTTTGACCGCGCTGGTCACCACGGCGTCGTTGTCGATGGTGAACAGCGGCTCGACGGCTTCGGCGACACCCGGCCGCAATGGCGTGAGGTTGACGCGGTAGCCCTCACACACCGCGTCCCCGATCGAGGCGCCAGGGACCAACGAGTGCCGGAAGTAGTGTGCACCGTGGTCGGTCTCCGGATCGGGAAATCGTGGCGCCCGCAACAGCGAAACGCGCAGTGTCGTCGTCGTCCCGCCATCGGCTCGGACCGTGCGTGTGACGTCGTGTCCGTAGGTGGAGTCGTTGACCAGCGCCACACCCCAGCCCGGCTCGGCGAAGTGGACGAACCGATGGTTGCAGGCTTCGAACTTCGCATACTCCCAGCTGGTGTTGGTATGGGTAGGCCGGAACAGATGCCCGAACTGGGTCTCGGAGGCGTAGCGGTCGGCGTGGATGTCCAGGGGGAAAGCCAGTTTGAGGAACTTCTCCGTCTCGTACCACTCGACGCTGGTGTCGATGTCGAGGCCTCGTGCGCCCGCGCGCAGCGCCAAGGTCTGCTCGACCTTGGAAGACCCGAACGAGCGGCCCACCCGCACCACCGCGGTGGCTGGCGAATCCGTATCTACCGCAACGAAGTCCGCTTCGGTGAGGTTGGTGACCCGGTTTCGGTAGAAGAGCTCGACATCCCAAGCGTCCCATGCGTTCGGGTAGTCCGGGTGCAGCTGCAGCAGGTTCGCGGCCGAACCCGGCGGCAGCGTCTCACGCTGCTGCTCGAGGTCGAACACCGACACGACGAGGCCGTGGGCGTCCACTTCGACCCGCAACAGACTGTTGTCGAGGACGAATCCGCCATCCACGCGCTCGGCCACCGAGCACGGGTTACCCGCCGCCGCAGCAGCCGCCGCACCGGCCGGGACCGATCGCCACGTGTGTGGTGCCGGATTGAAGGTATTCGGTCCCACCCGCTCACCGCCGAGCACCCATTGGGCCCGTTCGATGATCGTCGTCAGCTCCTCGGCCACCGCCGCGTACGTCTGCTTCGCCTCCCGGTGTACCCAGGCGATCGACGAGCCCGGCAGGATGTCATGAAACTGGTACAGCAGCACCGTCTTCCAGATCCGGTCCAGTGCCGTATAGGGGTACTCCCAGTTCTTCCGCACCGCCGCTGTGGCGGCCCACAGCTCGGCTTCCCGCAGCAAGTGCTCGCTGCGCCGGTTACCCTGCTTCGTCTTGGCTTGACTGGTCAGCGTGGCGCGGTGCAACTCCAGGTACAACTCCCCCACCCATACCGGCGGGTTCTGATACTCGGCCTCGGCCTTGGCGAAGAAGTCGGCCGGGGAGTCCCACACCACCTTCGGCGAGCCCTCGAGGTTCTTCATCCTGGCGGCCTTGGCGACCATCTCCCGCGTCGTCCCGCCACCGCCGTCGCCCCAGCCGGTCGGTGCCAGTGACATCGACGCGCGGCCCTTGTCCTTGAAATTCCTTGCGGCGTGCGCGATCTCGCGGCCGTGCATCGAGCAGTTGTAGGTGTCGACCGGCGGAAAATGGGTGAAGATCCGGGTTCCGTCGATGCCCTCCCACAGGAAGGTGTGGTGTGGAAACTGGTTGAGCTGGCTCCAGGAGATCTTTTGTGTCAGTAACCATTTGGACCCGGCGGCCTTGATGATTTGTGGCAGCCCGGCAGCGAATCCGAACGTGTCGGGCAGCCATACCTCCTGGTTCTCGATACCGAACTCTTCGAGGAAGAACCGCTTGCCGTGCACGAACTGCCGCGCCATCGCTTCGGAGCCCGGCATATTCGTGTCCGACTCGACCCACATCCCGCCGGTCGGCACGAACCGGCCCTCCGACACGGCCTGCTCAACCTTCTCGTAGACCTCGGGACGGTGCCGCTTGATGAAGTCGTATTGCGCGGCTTGGGACATCGCATAGACGAACTCGGGCTCATCGGCCAGCAACGCGGTCATGTTCGCGGTGGTGCGCGCCACCTTGCGTACCGTCTCGCGCAGCGGCCACAGCCACGCCGAGTCGATGTGCGCGTGCCCGACCGCCGAGATCTTGTGCGCGGACGCCACCGCCGGCTCGGCCAGCACGTCGACCAAGCACGCGCGCGCCGCCGCGGCGGTGACGTTCACGCTCTGCAGATCGACGGCGTCGAGCGCGCGCTCGATCGCCCGCACGATGTCGTAGCGGCGGGCGGGATCCTCGGGCATCTCGTGCATCAGCTCGCCGAGCACCTCCAGATCCTGCACCAGCAGCCAGACCTCTTTGTCGAAGACCGCGAGGTCCAGCCGACCCAGCCGGTACTGCGGCTCGTCACCGGCGGTGGACTTGTCGCCGAGCGTGGTCGGCGAGAAGAAGGGAATGATCGGGTTCGAGGCCGCCTCGACATGCAACACCACGTGCTCGCCGCCGACCGCCGGGGACGCTACACGCACCCACTGGTTACGCGGGTGCAAACCCTTGACCGGCGATCCGTCCGGCCGATACACCAAGCCCTCGCACTGGAAACCCGTCATGTTCTGGTCGAAACCGAGATCGATGATCGCTTCGACGGTCTTGCCCGCCCACGCGGCAGGCACCGTCGCCTCGACCGTGAGCCAACTGGTTCCCCACGGTGCGCCCCACCTGGCGCCGGATTCGATAGGCGTCCGGGGTGCGGCGATGCCCTCGGCGACCGGCACCGGCTCATCCGGCGCGACCCAGATGGACGCCTTCAGCGGCACCGACTCCGGGTAGATCGCCGGAGTGATCCGCTCTGCCAAGACCCGCCCGAGGCGATTCTCGACCAATCGACGGTCATCGTGCATAGCGGTGGCTCCCATCGGACCGGGGGCGTGATCGACGAACCGCACCTATTCTCCGACAGTGCGGTGAATTCAGGGGTCGCTGGGCCGCGGCTGAATTGCTAGACCACGCGCCCGAGCGCTCGCAGGTCGGCATCCAGCTTCCTGAACAACCAGTAAACGGCGACGAACGCGAGCCCGGAGGCCGCGCACAACCCCAGAACCGAATCGCGCACGAGCGGAAGCTCCGTCGGTTCGAGGGCGCTGAATCCCGCCAGCACCCCGACCAGCGGCACCGACGCCGTGACCGCGAGATAGACCGTGGTTCTTCGCCGCAGCGCGCGAATAACGGCGAAGTCGTGCGCCGTCGTGCGGCCGTAGCGCAGATGGATGGGATAGACACAGCGGACGATATAGAACGTGGAAAGGAAGAACGTGTAGGCAACGGAGATGGTGCCCGCCACCAGAACGGTCGTCGCCGCATGGACTAGCAGACGCACCGGAAGGTCGGTATACCAATGAACCAACATCACCCCCGTCACGGTTGCGCAAACCGAGGTCAGAAGGGTGTTCAGCGCACACATGTCGCCCCAAAACAGTGTTCGCGACCGCACCCGCGCGAGCATTGCCTCGTCGTAGCGTCTGCCAGCGCGCAAGCCGCGTGGAACCGCGAGCAAATCACGCGACATGTATGCGTAGATGAGGACGGCCAGCGGCAACGCACAGAGGATGAAAACGATGACGCCCCTGTCGAGCTGCGAGTTGGTGGCATCGGACAGGCGCTCTCTGATCAGTTGCTGAACGTGCACAGCCATGTAGACCGTAGCTAGGCCGACGCCGACCAGCGAAGATATCCACAGGACGGGGGTGGGCCATCGCGAAAGTCGTGCCCGCCAACTGTTCGGCGACGGATAGACAAGGTCGCGGGCCCGCTCCTCGAGGCACAGGTCGAGCTGTTGGGCCAATTCCGAACCGCACGAGTAGCGGTCTTCACGGTCGGGCGACAGACACTTCAGCAGCACTCGACGCAGCGCCATGGGGCAATCCGGCGGAAGCGCCGACAGGAACCTCGACGCAACAGGTCTGCGCCGCAGTTCGAGCATGCGGGCCAGCGATGTCTCCGATTCACCGGCCGAGGTTTCGTCCGCGAACGGGCGCCGTCCGGTGAGCAACTCCCACAGCATGACAGCCAGCGCGAAGATGTCGCTTCGAGTGTCGAGGTCGGCGGCGGTCACCGGCAAGTCCGGATGGCAGGCTTCAAGCTGTTCGGGCGACATGTACGCCAGTGACCCGCCGAAGTACGCCAGGGGACTTGTGCCCTGGACGCGTTTGCTCGAGCTGACGTTGAAATCGGCCAGCTTCGGAATTCCCTCGGCGCTCAGCAGCACATTCGCGGGTTTGATGTCTCGATGCAACACACCGCGTTCGGATGCGTGCTGGAGCGCGTCCGCGAGTCGGCGGCCCAACCAGGCGACAGTCTCCGGCCACGTCAGTGCGGCGGCCCGTGTTCGAACAGCTGATTCGGTGGGGCGAACCTCGCCCCTATCGGCAAGTACCTTGTCGATGGAATCGAGCAACAGTTGCCCACTGCGGCGTTCCGAAGGCGTCGAGCGCAGCAACCGCACCACGTCGAGCAGCGTTCCCCCCGGTAGGTACTGCATGTAGAGCAACTTCAGCTCGCCGTCGGCGATGAGTCGCTGGTCGAAGATGCGCACGATGTATTCGTGGTCCAATTGGGCAAGGGTCTGCGGCTCGATGCCGTGGTTATGGGAAATCTTGACCGCGACCAGTCGCTGCATTGATTGTTGCCGAGCGAGATACACCTGGGCGAAGGCGCCGGACCCGATCCTCATCAGGAGGTCGAAATCGTCGACATGGTCGCCGACATTGATGGCGTCGAGCACAACTTGGGCGCCTGGACGAGCAATCATCGTGCTGCGGTAGTCGCTCGTGATCTCTGGGGGCTCGGGGCCGGCCGCCGTGGCGGCAATCTCGGCGACCGTGGCAGCCACATCTGCTGCGTGCGAACCGCGGCGCACGGCATGGAATTCCTCGTAGACCAGCTCGGCTGGAAGCCGACCATCTTGCAGCTCTACAAATTCCGCACGGTATTCGCTCAGTCGTTTGGGAAAGTGATAACGAAGCCAGCGGTATTCGAGGTCGATCTTGATCAGTTCGATCAATATCGTACGTCGGTCAGCCGGTTCACGGGGTAGGTACACCGACAGATCGGGCGGGGACCCGGACGCCCACGCCTCGGAAAACGCTGCCACGACAGTGGCAAGCGCTGTGCGGGTTCGTTCCGCTGAATCGACCAGATCGATCGGCTCGTGCATCGGTAGCTCGGAGATCAGCCCGAGGCGTTCACATGGCGGCTACGGTCGATGCGGCCTTGTTTCGTAGTGGCCCCACATTATTTCCTTTCCGCAGAACTTCTGCTCAAGGGTATCCAATTTCATGCCCTCCGGCGGACCGGATACCTCGAGACGGCTTACCCGCTCCATCAAGGACCGCAGCGCGAATCCGAACCATAGGGCAAGGTCATGACGTTGCGTGGTTTTCGACAAGTTGAGCGCACAAGGTCGTGCCTGCCCATCGTTGCCATCGATCCGCCGACCAGCCTCGATCACGGACGAACAGCAGGTAGAGCTCAGGGCTGAGCACCGCGAACAGGATGTCGGCGGCCTGGTCGGCTGTCATGGTGGAGACCGCCCCCGGCTTGTCGAGTAGCGCCCGAGCGGACGCTTCCTGCACTGTGTAGCGCTGATCGAGGCCTTGCCGTCGTAACGCATCGAGTTCGGGCTCGATCGACGCGGCGGCGTGCAGTACGTCGGTGATCAGGGCGACACGGCCGAGTATCGCCGTGGCACCCTCCACGTGCGCCAGCAAGTGCTCCTGGGCGGTTTTCGCGTCCATCGCGCGGGTGAACCACTGGCGATCCATCGTCGCCAACGACTCCTCATCACCCGCGACTGTAACGTCGACCAGCTCTTTGAGCAGATTGCGCTTGTTTCGAAACGTGAAGTAGATCGTTTGCACCGCGACCCCCGCGTGATCGGCGATGTCTTGCAGCGAGGTATTGCCATAACCCCTTTCAACGAACAGTTCACCCGCGGCGGTGCGTATCCGCCGCTGGGTTTCCCGCGACTTCGCCGCCTGCTTGCCCTTGACCTGACTCATAGCCTTACTCTAGCTTTAGAGTTGCACTCTAGTGTTGAACTCTAGCGTCGGACTCCAGATAAGGACTCAGGAGTCGCATTCAGCTGAGGCATCCATCGCCAAAGACAAGCGCTAGCACTACCGAACGGACAGATCGCATGACCAACGACCATGACTACGTGATCGCCGCCGACCTCGTCTTCGACGGGCGACAGGTCCTCGAGCGGCACGCCGTAGTGATCGAGGGCGACCGCATCACCGCCGTCGCCCCAGCCGATCAGCTCATCGGCCGGGGCCGGACCATCGACATTGCGGGCACTCTGCTCCCAGGCTTCATCGACCTACATGCCCATGTGCTGCTCGACAGGACTCCACCCGACACCGTCCTGCGGCACGGCATCACCACGGTCCGGGATACCGGCGGCCCACTCGTGCGGCCATCCGGCGGTGACGGTCGGCTGCGAGTGCTCGCCGCCGGGCCGATCCTCACCGCACCCGGCGGCTACCCGATCCCGGTGTTCGGCAAGGACGTAGCGCTCGAAGTACCCGACATCGCAACCGCACGGGCCGCAGTCGGTCAGCTCGTCGACGGCGGTGCTGCCTTGATCAAAATCGGGCTGGAACCGGGCGGGTCGGCAGGAGCGCCATGGACCGCGCACGAGACGACGACCCCACCGCCGTGGCCGCTGCTCTCCAGGGAAGTGGTCGCCGCGATAGTCGCCGAAGCTCACGCCAACGGCCTGATCGTGTCGGCCCATCTCAGTGGACCCGTCGGTGCCGAACTCGCGCTCGATGCCGGAGTCGACGAGTGGGCGCACGTGCCGTGCGACCTTCTTCCGGATGCCCTGATCGCCCGCGCGGCAGCCGCCGACGTACGCGTTCTCGGCACCCTGGATACCCAGTCCCGAACCACGGGGGTCTTCCAGAACGCCGTTCGTCTCGTCGAGGCAGGAGTCCGGCTGCTCTACGGCACCGACTTGGCCCATCCCGACGTGCCTTGGGGCATAGACGCTTTCGAGCTGCAGCTGATGATGCACACCGCACGCGGAGCCCTGACACCCGCAGATGTGCTGTCGGCGGCCACCGCGCGAGCAGGCGAACATCTCGGGCTCGCACCGCTCGGTCAACTCGTCGCAGGCGCGCCTGCCGATCTCATCGCGGTCAACGGCAACGCACTCGAGCGGTTCAAATTGCTCGAGTACCCTGACCTCGTCGTCTCGGGCGGCGTTATCGTCGTCGAGCCGACCGGTTCGACAGAGGCCGCAGTATGAAGCACCAACCTTCGTGGAATCTATTGCTCGCCTCGGCAATCGGCGCACAGGCCGCATCACACGCATACGCTTTCACACTGCGCACCGTCCTCGCCCACAACGTCGGGCGGCTGACGGCCGGTAACCCCGAGCCACTGCTGCGCGCCTTCGCCCACCACGCCACCCTCGTGCTCGACGGCACCCACTCGTGGTCGGGGCAGCACCGCGGAAAGCCCGCGATCCGCGCCTTTTTCGAACGCTTCCTCGCCGAGCGGATCCGCGGCGAACTACACGAGGTCCTCGTTGCCGGACCACCGTGGCGGACGCTGATGACTGCTCGGTTCACCGATGAGGCCATCGACGCCGACGGCCGCATTGTCTACCAGAACCACGCAATAATCCTGGCGCACGTCCGTTGGGGAAGAATCGTCTATCAGCGCATATTCGAGGACACCCAGCGTGTCGCACGATTCGACGAATACCTGGCATCTTCGAATTCAGTGGGGGAACAGTGAAATACACCGAATATCGGTCCTTCGACGCGACAGGTCTAGCGGAGCTGGTCGCCCGCCGTGAGGTTTCGCCTACCGAGCTTCTCGACGTAGCAATCGAACGCGCCGAACAGGTCAACGGGCGGATCAACGCGATCGTGCGACCGATGTACGACATCGCGCGCACCCGCAGCCGCGGGGAACTCAGCGGACCGCTGGCGGGGGTGCCGTTCCTCATCAAGGACCTGATGCAGGACTATGCCGGTCTGCCCACCGGGGGTGGCTCGCGGGCACTGCGCAATCAGGTCGCCCCTGGCCACAGCGCGGTTGTCGAGCGCTGGCTCGATGCTGGACTGGTGATCTTCGGCAAGACCAACACTCCGGAATTCGGGGCCAAGGGGATCACCGAACCCGAGGTGAACGGACCGACCCGCAACCCGTGGCACCTCGACCACACGCCGGGCGGATCGTCGGGCGGCTCCGCGGCAGCGGTCGCGGCCGGGATCGTGCCGGTCGCCGGGGCGAACGACGGCGGTGGCTCGATCCGGATCCCGGCGGCCTGCTGCGGACTTTTCGGCCTGAAACCGGGCCGCGGCCTGGTGCCCTGCGGCCCACGCCACGCCGAATACCTCCACGGTGCGGCGACCGACGGCGTGGTCTCCCGCACCGTCCGTGACACCGCGCTCATGCTCGACATACTGACTACCCGGCCCGATCCGGGCGGCCCCTACCTCTCCGCACGCCCGAACGAGTCCTATCGCGAGCTGGCGCGGCGGACGCCGACCCGACTACGCGTCGGTTACACGACACGCTCGCCGATCGACACACCCGTGCACGCGGAGTCCGTCGCAGCCGTCGACCACACCGTCGCATTACTGACCCGACTCGGCCACGACGTCGAACCGGTCGAATTCGAACTCGACGGTCAGCGGATGGCCGCCGACTTCCTCACCATGTGGTACACCGAAATCGCCTCGACCACAGCCGAAGCCGAACGCATAACCGGCGCACACGCCACCGAATTCGAACTCGACACCCGCCTACTCGCCGCCGCTGGTCGCGCGCTGAAAGCGCCCGACTACGCAGCCGCCCACCACAGGTGGAACGACTACACGCGAACCTTGGCCGCGTTCCACGAGAACTACGACCTACTCCTCACCCCAACCCTCGGACATCCGCCCATCCGCATCGGCCAACTCGACACGCCCGCCCTGCTGCGGTTTCTCGGCACGGCATTCCTCCGGCTCGGTCTCGCCGGTCCGCTCACCAAATCCACCCAGTGGAAACAGACCGTCCTGGCCAACCTCGCCTCGGTCCCATTCACCCAGCTGGCGAACATCACCGGCCGCCCGGCCATGTCCGTCCCCCTCTATCGCCTCCCCCACGGGCTTCCGCTGGGTGTGCAGTTCATCGGCGGACTGGGCAGCGAGCCCACCCTCCTCGCCCTGGCCACCCAACTCGAATCCGAATCGCCTTGGGCACACCACGAACCGGCACTCTGACGATATGCGCCCTGCCGTCAGCCGATGGCGATCGACCGTGTGCACGAGTCCGGCAGTACTAATGGACTGTTAAGGAACCCGTCAGCTGCTGCGCCAGGTGTCATGAGCGACTGAGAATCAGCTGGCCGGCTTTGGATTCACCGAGGCCGTCGTCCGAATCCGAACCTCCTCGGGAGACTTCCATGACTGCCCCCACGATTGCTGCCGCACCAGGTGGACTCCCCGTTCTGGGACACGCGCTCCGGCTGCTCAACGAGCCATTGGAATTCTTCGAATCGTTGCGCGAACACGGTGACATCGTCCGAATCAAGCTCGGACCACAGAGCGCGTATGTGCTCAATTCCGCGGAGTTGGTTCGTGGGGTATTGGTCGCAAGGCACCGTCAGTTCAACAAGGGCGCGGCGATCGAGGGGGGCCGAGATCTGTTGGGCTACGGCCTGATCAGCTCCGAGGGCGATATGCACCGACGGCAGCGGCTGATGATGCAACCTGCATTCCATCGGGAGCGGATCGCGGAGTACTCGGAGATCATGCGTGAGCAGATCGTCGAACGGACCGGCGCCTGGCGTAACGGTCAGACCGTCGACGTCCGCGCGGAGATGAGCGCGCTGACACTCGCGGTAACGGCCAAAACGCTGATCTCCTCCGATGTGGGAAACGATCTGGTCGAGGAAATGCAGCACAGCATGCCGCGCTTGTTCGAGCTGCTGTACCAGCGGCTGGTGACGCCGCTGCCCGCGTTGAACAAGCTACCGTTGCCGCGCAATCGTGAATATTCGGCGATCCTCACGCGATTGCACCCGATGATCGACAAAGTGATCGCCGACTATCGCAGCGTCGACACCCCGCGCAACGACCTGCTCGGCATGCTGATGCAGGCACAGGACGAGTCCGGAAACATGCTGTCGGATCAGGAGATTCACGATCAGGTCGCCTCGATCCTGGTTGCCGGCACCGAAACCACCGCCGCAACACTCGCATTCGTCTTCCACTTGTTGACCGAGCATCCGGATATCGAGGCACGGCTACATGCGGAGGTGGACGAGGTGCTCGGTGGCAGGCCCGCGGAGTATGCGGACGCGAGCCGGCTCACCTACACCGCGCAAGTGATCAGCGAAGCGCTGCGGTATTACCCGCCCGCCTGGATCTTGACTCGGGTTGCCATCGAAGATGTGGATCTGGATGGTCATCTGATCCCGAAGGGTGCTTCGGTGATATTCAGTCCCTATATCGTGCTGCGCGATCCACGACTGTTCCAGGATCCCGGCAAGTTCGATCCGGACCGATGGGGACGAGAACGAATCGCCGAGATCCCGAGGGAGGCGATGGTGCATTTCGGTGCCGGGCCGCGCAAGTGCATCGGCGACGTATTCGCGGTCGTGGAGGCAACGCTCGCGCTTGCGACGATGGCCGCCGGATGGCGGCTGGTGGCAGCGCCAGGAGCAGTGCTGGAGATGGTCGCGGCGACCACCTTGACGCCACGCAATCTGTTCCTGACCCTCGAGAAACGGAGATCCTGACCATGCCGTCGTCCCGGCGGTCGGTAACCTCTGACGCGAGCCCTGATGCCGAGGCGACGTCGCGGGTGACCGTCCGCAAGGCGGGAAATGTTGAACTACAGCCTCGACCGCCGCATGATCTGTGCTGTGGACGCGGTGGATCATATTTTTCTTCCCAAGTACGTCCTCGACACCACCGGCCTGGCTGAATCAGTTCGGCAGCGGCTGGCCGATGAGGTCGATGTGCCCGGCTGGATGTTGTCGAGCACGAGCGCGATCTTGCCCAGCGATCGTTACCTACGGTTGTGGGAGTTGGCCGAGCACGAGCTGGACGATCCGGATGTCGCACTGCGGGCCGCGCTCGCGTACGTACCCGGGCAGTTGGGACTGATCGACTATCTCTTCACCACGGCGCCGACGCTTGGCGAGGGACTCGCGTTGACAGGGATGTACATCGGCACTTCTACGACCAACCACCACTTCACCATCGTCGGAGAGTCCGAAGATCAGATGAGCGTCGACCTGAGTCTGCTCCAAGGGGAAGGCCGCGGGCGAGATCTGGCCATTCAGGTCGCCTTGGCGGGCACAGTGACAAAGATACGTCGTGTCACCGGCCAGCAGGTGAACCCGGTGCGCGTCCGATTTCGACAAAGTGCGCCACCTCGGCACGATCAATTCATCGAGCTGTTCGGCACAGCCCGCATCGATTTCGGCGCACCGACCAACCAACTCACCTTTCGGACCGCCGACCTCGCCTTGCCGATGCTGACCGCCGATCCAGTGCTGGCCGCCATCCTCCACCGCAGTGCGGGCGCCATGGCACAACCTCGGATCACCACGTGGTCCGAGCGGCTGCAACAGGTGCTGGCAGTCATGATGGACGACGGCACGGTCACGATCGATCCAGTCGCGCGCCGCATGGCCATGAGCAGGCGCAGTCTGCAACGTAGGCTCGCTGAGGAAGGAACCACCTGGCGACAGGAAATCGACCGCGCCCGACGCAGCCGGCTGGAAGATCGGTCCCGATGGTCGCCCACGACGAACAGGACCGAAATGGCCCACCTACTCGGCTATTCGGACGCACGCTCACTCGGTCGCGCGTACCGACGCTGGTCCCAACCCTGACCGTCGTGACCTAGGACGCCGCGTCGACTCGAGCCGGGTCGCCCCACCGGTACCCATGGCCGCGGATAGTGCTGATCAGCCCCGGCCGATCCAGCTTGGCACGCAGCCAGGTGATGTGCACATCGAGCGACCGCGATACCGAGACAAACGCGTCCCCCCACACCCGATCCATCAGCTGCTGCCGACTCACTGCCATCCCCGGCCGCTCCACCAGGATCCGCACAAGCTCGAACTCCTTGCGAGTCAGCGGTATCGGCTCGCCCGCCACCTCGACACACCGCGCCCCCACATCCACCCGCACATCCCCGGTGACAATCACGCCGTTCGAAGCCGGACCGATGTCGGTGACGATGTGCCGAGCGGCCTTCTCCAACCTCGCAATCAATTCGCCCACCCGGGGCGGCCGCACCATGCAGTCGTCGGCGCCACCGCGCAGGGCACGCACGACCGAACGCTCGTCGCCGTGGCCGACCAAGATCACCACAGGTATCGAACTGATCGCTCGAAGCTGCCGCAACACCTGCAGCCCAGGGATATCGGGCAAGGCGAGATCGAGGACGATCGCGTCATACCGGTGATGGGAGGTCAGTACATCCAGACCCCACCGAGTGCGATCGGTAGTGAAACCTCGCGCCATCAGCGCCTTGATGAGTGTGTCTCCGATGTGGTCGTCATCCTCGACCAGCAATAGCCGCATCACCCGTTCCCCTGCGCTTTTCGGTCGTTGCCCCGATGACAACACCGCCGAGAAGGTAAGCGTGCGTCGCTTCCGGCCCATTGGACAGGACAGAACGTGCCGATTCGATGCCAATCGATGCCATATTCACGGCTCGGCCGAAACCAGAGCGAATCACCAGGCGGCCAACTCCTCGGCGACATTCCGACGAGGAACTGCCGACCGGACGTCCTACCACCTCGACACCGCAAGTCGGCCGTGGGACGTCACCGAAGGATTGCGAGGCCACTTCGGCGCTTGACTTGTCGAGGTCACCAGTGCGCCGAGTACTGGACCACCGCGATCGCGTCGGTTGGACGACGTCACTTTCGCCGATTTCGGCCGGACCGACCTCGTATGCGTCCGAAATATCTCGCAAGTCGGTGGAGTGGTTAGTGTTGGTCTATGACCGAGGCGCCAGCACAAACGGAGATGCCGCACCGCATACGTGCCGATGCGCAGCGCAATCGGGACCGCATCCTGGCGGTGGCCGAAACAGTCATCGGCGAGCAGGGCGCGCAGGCCTCGCTGCGGGATATCGCCCGTCGCGCCGAAGTCGGCCTCGGCACGCTCTATCGTCATTTCCCCACCCGCGACGCGCTGCTGGCCGACCTGCTCGGCGATCGTTTCGAACAGCTCGCAGTCCGGGCCGCCCAGCTCGCCGACGGAAAGCTGCCCGCCGCCGAGGCACTGCGAGAGTGGTTGTGGGAGTTCAGCATTGGAACCAGTTCCTACCGCGGTCTGCCCGCCGCGCTGGTCGACACATTGCACGACGAGCAGTCGCCGCTGCATGGGGCGTGTGCGCGGCTGCAACAGTCCACGCATGTATTGCTCGAGCGTGCACAACAGGTCGGCGCTGTCCGTGCTGATGTGGACAGCGCCGACCTGTTCGCCCTCGCCGCGGCCGTCGGCTGGGTCGTCGACCAGTCGATTCCGCTCGCCGGACGCCATCAGCATCTGTTCACCTTGATGTTCGACGGTCTCGCGGCGCACTGAACAGGCCGGTCGAAAAACGAACGGTCACTGTGGCTTCGGCAGCACCCCGATTCCGAACATCTCGTGTGCGAAGCCGAAGCCCAAATCGTCGACCAGCCGCCTCTTCCAGGGCCGTTGTGCGACCGCGTGGGTCAACCGTCGCGTCGTGCGGGGCTTACTCGCGATCAACTCGGCCAGCTCCCACGCGCGCTTCAGCAACTCCGCCGGTGGGAGAACCTCATTGACCAGTCCCAGCTGTAGGGCGGTGGCCGCGTCGATCGGCTGCCCGGTGTAGAGGTAGTAGGCAGCGCGCTTGGCGCCGATCAGCTCCTGCAATGTCAACTGCTGGCCGTCGCCGGGCACCACACCCACCGAGAAGTGTGGGTCGATAATCGTGGCAGTGTCCGCTGCCAGAGTGATGTCGCACAGCAACGCGATCTCGGTATGCGCGGCACTGGGTCCGTTGATGGCGGCGATCGTCGGGATGTCGACCGCGAAGATCAGATTCTCCAGCAACTTCGAGCCGTCGTAGTACGCATGCTCGTAGGCGTGGTCCAACGGCAGCTGCGCCTGCGCCCGCTGTATCTCATCGTTCTGCTCTTGCGTCGTAGCCGCTGCCGTACGGAACCACTCCTCGCCGGTGCCGGTCAGTATCAGCACCTCGTTATCCGGGTCGTTGCCCACCTCCAGCCACAGCTGCGCCCATGCGTTGTGCGTGGCGAACCAAGCCCCGTCGGCAGTCACCGAGGCGCCGCTGGTGTGCAGGGCGACTTCGAGGATCCCGTCCTGACGACGAAACCGCGCGTAATCGGCGTACTTGACCGAATACTCCTCGAGCCGCGGGCGCGGCACGAACCCGCCGACCGAACTCTGCCAATCCTTGAGATCCGACATGGATCCACCTTCCCGAGTAGAATCGGAGCACTGCTCCACTTATGACTATATGGAGCAGTGCTCCATATAGCAATCCCGATGCGGCGCAGACGGGAAGGCGAGATCTCGGCTGCCTGAAACCTCAGACCTATCGGGCCGGACCCTGGATCCAGGCCACAATCGCGTGCGGAGCTCGTCAGGAAGCTCCTCGTACCAGGAGTGCTCCAGCACCCTTTCAAGATCCAGGACACACGGGCGCGGAAAGAACTCCTCGGCCATCGGATCGTTGTCCAGTTCGGACGTGGGCGGATCGGTCAGCACGTCCGTCACGTCCGTCACGTCAGCCGCCCGCCGCCAGAACACCCGGACGGCCTTGCCGAACGTGCGCGTCCATGCCCGGAACAACACGGGAAAGGTCAACCGGCGACACATCAGAAGTGTGAGTCACTGTGCCGTCTTGCCGAAGTACCACATCCGCGCAAGGGGGCCTGCTGGATCACTACGCCTTTCATTCGCAGCTTCTCCGTAGCTGCCGGAGTAGTGCCAGTGCGGGAAGTCGTTGGCCAGCGCGTTCGCTCGACGTTCGATCACGGTATAGCGGGCGGTCAGATCGTCGGTGTCGATGTGGGCCGCTTGAGCTGTGGTTTGGCCGGGCCATTTGCGGTAGAGCAGGCCGACGCTGGCCGAAAAGTAGCCATCCGCAACGGCATTGGCCGCGAGGAGGAGTCCTGTGTCTTCTGATGCCGGGAGCCCCATCCAGCCGCCGAGAGCGAGAACGAGCTGGGTGCGAATGCACAGGGTTGCCGGGTGCACCTGGGCGCGATAGTTGTTCGAACGCCAATGAGCGAGGACGGCACCGCGTTCGATCACGCCCTCGTCGGGATCGCTGTCGAAACCGATCACCGAGCCGTCCAGCAGTAGATCGAGCACTCGCGATGTCGTCCAGCCGATATCGAATCGCTCGAGAGCATCGATGTCTCGCGCAAGTACTTCTTCGCTGAGTTGGTCGTCGGCATCGAGGGTCTTGGCCAGTTCACCGCGTACGCGGCCGAGCGCCAACGTGCGGGCGACTCCAGGCCCGCCACGCCGGCCGACGGCGAATCGAATCCGGTCGTCATCGGGCAGCCCGACGGCGATCCCGCCTTCACTGAATCCATCGGCCTGCACGATCCATTCCCAGCTCCACCCTGACGGCAAGATCTGCTTGGCAAGGGACTCGTATGCGGCGGCCATGTACTCGGGCAGGGCTTGATAGACCGGCGTGATTACGGAAATGAGTCGGGTCATTTCGTCCACCTTTCGAGTGGGGTCTCGTAGACGAGCTCGGTCCGGTCGCCCGGCAGCGTGACATCGGCAACCTCTACGACACGTCCAGTCGTATCAATGGACGTCTTGCGGATGAGAAAAACGGGGACACCCGAGGCAATGTCGAGCAACTCGGCCTCCTCCGGTGTCGAAGGTCGTGTCGTGACGGTCTCGACGACACGATCGAGTTCGATCCCGATTGTGAAGAACTGGTGCTGCGTCCCGCCGGGCCATGGCTCATTTCGGTCATCCAGCAGCCGGGGGTCAGCGGCAACCATCTCGTAGATCAGGTACGACCGCGCCAAGTTGAACGGTGCGACTTCGTTCTTCGATCGCGTGCGGTAGTCGCGCTGCAACAGCTTGGTGCCGACAGGTACGCCGAAAGATTCGGCCAGATCGTCATTCGCCTGTGCCACAGTGTATTCGGCCTCGAACTCGAGTTCCGAGACATCGAGGCCGGTATTCCGTTCGGTCGATCCGGTGGCCGCACGAACAGGTTCGGGCTCATGGATCCGAGCCTTGTCGAAATGGTTGTTGGTGTTGCTACGGCGTACTTTTCGGCGCGGCGGTCGTACGTACACGCCAAGGCCCTGCCGTGAATCGATCAAGCCTTCGCTCCGGAGCACGTCCAGCGCTTGGCGAACGGTTGGCATGCCGACGCCATACTTCGCGCTGAGAGTTGCCGAGGTCGGCAGCTGCTTTCCGGCCGCAAACTCGCCCGTTCGGATCGATTCGCGCAGGTCATCGGCCAATCGCTCGTACTCGAGTGCCATGACTCGAGATTAGTCCTCACGGTGTCTTGACAAGTCCCGACTCGTGACAGCTTCGAGAGGGGCTCGATTCAGAGCAAAGCACGGGCCCCGGAGCGGACCGCATTCCAGTCGGTACTGGTTCGACGCTCCAGCGCTTTCGGCAGCCATTGCATCCTGTCTCCATGCTCACGGCGCAACCAGGCGACATCCGATTTCACGCCCTCCGGCGGACCCGATGCCTCGAGTCGGCTCACCCGCTCGTCCATTGCCGACAACAGCGCTCTATCGAATTCGTTGACCGCCGCCAGGAATTCGGAGGTCGGGATGGTGGCACGGTCGACCGGCGGGCGAACGAATTCGATCACACCGTCGGGATCTATCGGGTACCACCATTCGATCGTCATGCGATCGCCGGAGCCGTCAACTGTTCGCCACCACATGAAGCTGGGCCCGAATCTCATGTATCCGGTGTCGACGAATCGGTGGCTGCGCAATGTCATTGCGGCATCGACCTCCCGCGCCAGCGCATCGTCATTGATCGAGGCATCCAGCACCTCCTGCGACCACTGTTCGGAGTCGCTCCTCAGGAAGTCGATCAAGTCTGCGGGGACGGGTTCGAGCGCTTCCGGGAACAACGCGAGGATGTCCTCCCAGAGCCGGACCACGTAGTAGTCGATATACCGTTCTTCGTCCCCGACATGTCCCGCATCCGAGAGGTTCGCACCGTCCCCGCGCAGCTGCTCGATCGACCGATCCGAATACCGCATCAACTCGAAGCCGCCGACATCGAGGCAGTACCAGCCCTGGGTCAGTCCGAACCAGTGGAGCTCGCTGTCCTTGCCCCAGGGATGCACCTCGGCCAGCGGCGCCAGTCCGAATCGGATGGACATCGCCGTGCTCATGGGGCCACCGGAGGTGCTGGGTGCGGCAGCTGGGTGCGCATGCGGTGATTCTGCCGCAGCCGACCCGGTAGGACTTGTTGCGGTGTCGGTGATGACGTGATTCCACACCCGACGGGAACAGCAGGGTCCTCGACTGCCCGGTCAATAGGCTCAGCGCCTCGATGGCTGTGCGGTCTGCTGCTCGATCACACTCGAGGCAACGTTCAACAGCTACGCACGCGGAGTAACCGGTGACCGGCCGGGGAGTGGCGCGGGCGCCCGGCGCCCGCCCAGCTGTGCATCCGAGGTGGACTTGGAGGTAGCTACAAAAATATCCGGGCGGACCGGGTCGAACTTCGTACTTCTTGTTCCTAGCTGCGCGGTTGGCGAAACGGTGTACTTGGCGCCTATGCCCGATTCCGAAGCCGAGTTACCCTCGGCCGGCGCCGACTCGAGAACCGCGATAGCCACTGCTATTGCGCGGTCCGAACCACTTCCCGAAGTGTCGTCACCAATCGTCGAACGATCCAACCGGGCAAGTATCGGAACCCGAATCGCCCAACCACTGCTGCGTGGCACGGTCGGGCTCGGGTTGGCAACACTGGCGCGGATAGGCGGCTACGGCCAGCTCGAGCAGATGCTCTGGCTCGGCCGCCTCATCGATCTACCGGCCGCTGTGCTCGTCCCCCCGAACGGCACCAAACGTCGGCGGGTTCAGTTGGAAGAGTTCCGCGCCGAATGGTTATGGCACGACCTGGCCGACCCAAGCCAACGGCAAGACTCGGCGCTGCTGTACTTCCACGGCGGCGGGTACATCAGCGGCGGCCTGAATACCCATCGGCGCCTCGTCGCCAAGATCGGGCGGGCCAGCCGGATGCCCGCATTCCATGTCGATTATCGACAGTTACCAGACGCGCACTTCACCGAGACTCTCGACGACGCGGTCGAGTCGTATAAGTACCTGCTCGCGCAGGGCTTCCAACCCGAGCGCATCATCGTGTCCGGCGACTCGGCCGGTGGCGGGCTCGCCTTCCGGCTCGCGCTGGCCACCCGGGAGCGTGGGTTGCCGATGCCCGGCGGCATCTCCGCGATCGCACCATGGGCCGACTTCGATTCGACGACCCGCAACGCCCACCCCAACCGGCACCGCGATTCCTACCTACCCACCCGGATTCTGGAAACAATAGTGCGGCAAGGCTTTGCCATCGATGGCGAACTCGACTCGACATGGTCATCGGTCAACCATGACTTCACCGACCTACCACCGGTCCTGATCCAGGTCGGCTCCACCGAATGCCTGCTACCGGACGCCGAGATACTGACCCGACGCTGCGCCCGAGCGAACGTCGCCATACAACTTCAGATCTGGGACCGCGCACCGCACGTCCACCACATCGGCTCGGATCTGCTCTCCGACGCCCGAGCCGCGATCCGCGACCTGGGACAGTTCCACCGCCAGGTGATCACCGGACAAATCCCATCGGCCAACGGCCGGATATCAGTGTGCGACAGACGAAATACCGGTTCCTGAGACCATGGCAGTGCAGAGAGGTCCACACCTGACCGCGCCGTCCGACCAACGCACTGCCATGCCATGCCATGTCACAGTCCAATTTCCGGGTTCCCCGCCCATGCACTACCAGGCCGACTCCACAGCAGCGCACACTTTCGCGAAGGCAGTGTATGAAATGGGACTGGCAACAATTCAGATCGATCACGATATGCACGAAGCACGGCAGCCCATGCCCTATCAGCGGCTCTGGCGATGAACACCATGACTGATGCCGCCTGCTGCAGCACTGTCGATCGTGCTTCGGTCAGCGGCTCGAATCAGAAGCTCCAACGTCCGATTCGGGCGATGCGGCGCATTGCCGGAATGAACCGGATCGCGAAGAGCTGCAGCTTCATTCCGAGTGTGACGTCGGAAAAGGACTCCTTCAAAACGTCCGACTCGGCCCATTCGGACGCGTCGAGACTGGTTATCGGATGGAGCCCGTACTGCTCGAACTCGGCCGGATCATCGACGCCCCAGTAGAGCGTGGAACCTGATCGGCGCACCACGGGATTGGTCTTCTGCAACTTGATGCCGAGCCGGCTGAAGACATCACAGATCAACTGACCGGTCGGGAACTTCGCGACCAGCCGTCGCAGCAGTTCGGCGCCGTCGTCCGGCTTCAGGTACATCGTCAAGCCTTCGGCGACGATCAGCGCGGGACGGTCCGAGGGGATGTGGTCGAGCCAACCGAATGCGGTAATCGGCGTTCCGATCGTCTGATAAGCCTCGCGGTCGGGATAGATCTTGCGGCGCAGGTCGATGACATCGGGATAGTCGATGTCGAACCATGTCACCGTGGTGGGTGGGTCGAGCCGAAAGACCCGACTGTCCATTCCGCACCCGAGGTGCAGCACGATCGCATCGGGGTGTTCGAGCAGATACTGCGCCGCCCACTCGTCGATCACCTTCGCGCGCACCGCAACCGTGACGGCCACGTCGTCCTTGACTCGAAGTTCGGCGAAGTCGTAGTCGATCTGTCGCAGAGCCGCCTCGGCCGCCTGATCGCCGAGAATCGGCTTCTCTCGCCGATTGTCGAGCGCCCGACCATACAGGGTGGCCAGCATGGTCGCCTTCTCCTCGGTGAACCGAACCTTCTCCACTGCGGTTGCTCCTGTCAGTAGTTTCAGAGACCGATAACGGGTTCGTGCACCAACGGCAACGAACGACTGCGGTGGGCAAGCCGTTGGACGGCAGCGTCTCCCCGGATTCGATTTGCCCGCTTGACTGTACGATCCCCCAGGTATCAGTGGGTAGACGCTTGAACTCTACGTCCGTAGAGTTCAATAAGCAATCACCATCGGAGGGCAGGTAGCACCTATTGCCATGGCAGCGGGTACTTCTCGGGTGAATCACGTCCATGCAGGCGCTCCCCCGTTCTTACTCGTACATGGTGACCAGGACACGGATATACCGGTTTCCGGCGCGCGGGACTTCGCCACGAGGCTGCGCGCCGCGGTCGCGCAGCACTGTCGTGTATGCCGAACTACCCGGTGCGCAGCATTCACTCGACTTGTTCCGCTCCCCACGATTCGAGAGCGTGGTCGACGCTGTCGGATCGTTCTTGGATAACGTTCGGAAGCCCAAAATCGGCCGTGGAATGGACACTGGACACATTCCATCCAACAAGTTCCCGCAGTCGCCGCGGAAACCGTCAGAGCCTCGCTAGACGGTGCTCTCACAACAACGATCTCGCCACCGGCGCCGAGGCCACCCGAGCCGGGCTCAGGCGGTATCGCGCAGCGGCTCCACGCGTCCGTCGACTGTCAGGAGGGCGAGCGTCGGTTTCGGTGTCCAATAGATCCGGCCGTTTTCGAACTCCTGGTAGGTCCCGGTGTCGAAGGGGATTTCGTCGGATGTCGGCCAGCCGAGGGGCCCGTTCTCGAATCCGCTTCGATTCCATCGCTCACGGATTTCGCCGTGCACCAGGTACACCGGCCGACCGTTGCGCCGGTAGAGAGCCCCGTTCTGAAAGCCTTGCACCTCGCCCCATACTTCGTCCTTCGGGTCGCGCAGCACGGTGTGATCGGTGATCGGGTAACCCAAAGGTCCTGCTTCCCAACCTGTTTCCGTATACTTCTCGAACAACGATTCCGGGATCGGATGCGCACCGGTGGACGGATGCCAATAGATATATCCGTGCAGGAACTGAACGAATCGTCCCACACCGTCAGCTGTCTTCATTTCGCCCTCGGGGCCCTGCCGCGGGCCCAGCCAGGGCGATGCGGCCGCCTTCTCGCCGATTGCTCCGGCTATCGATACGCCACTGGCGAACTCTCGCACGTGGCTCTCGAAGACACCCCAGGGGAAGTTCCAGCCAACGTCGGTATGCGTGCCGATCCCGAGGCACTCGGTCACGTATTTATGGTCGGAGATCCCGTCCCTGCGCGTATACGGCGGGGCGATGACATCGGTGGCGAATCCATACTTCTTCGCATCCTGAACCGCCAGCCAGGCGGCTATCCGAAGGTCATCTTCGATGGCCAACCATTCGTCGGTCGACCAGGACGCCCGGCTGCCCGCGAAGCAGAGATTGATCGTATGACTGTTGGCATCCAAGACCGACCACGACGCGTAATCGGTATCGACAACATCGCAGACGATCCCATCCTTGACCGTGTAGTGGTACGAGACGCCGTTGGCGGTGTTGTTGAGATATGCCGCCAGCGATTCGGCCGTGCCGTTGCCCTCCTGGGTGTGCAGCAGGAAGTTGGTGATACGAGCTCCCCAACGCTCCGAGCGGGAGTTCCCCATCCTGTCGATTTCGGTGTATTCGGGGGCGTTCACGGTGTGTTCTCCTTGCGTCGCAGCGCGAACGATGGACCACTGCCCGAAGTCGGCAGCCAAGATGTCGTTGACGTCGACCGAGCTACCGTCGATGAGCGGGCCCGGATTGGATGGGGTGTCGATGACGCGCTGATACAGGACGGCCTCGGGAGTATCGAGCCGGTCGCCGGACCACGCGCGCGTCTGCCAGGCCCAGTACCGGCCCTCGGAAGTCCGACCGATCACGCCGTCTTCGATGGCCCAGGCGCACACCTTCGACGAGCCGTAGATGCCGGTCCACTCCGGCCCGATCGAGTCGTTGACACCCCGGAAGAAGTCGACTGCCCGGTCGTTCCATTCGTCCAGCCCGATGTCCTCGTCCACCGCGAAGAAGATCGGGCACCGGTCCGATCCGCCCGCAGCGGAATGGATTTCCCTGGCCTGACGGCCCATCCGATGCCCGCCGTCGTAGCCCGTGGTCCAGTCCGAGGGCGCCTGGGCATTACCGGGCTTGCCGTATTGCCATATCGAAACAATCTCGAGGCCAACGGCTTTCAGCCGATCAGCATATTCCTTGGTCACCGGCTTGGCGCCGAAACCGGATCCGGGCCTGCTCGGTGCTACGTAGACCAGGACAGCACTATGCCCGGCAGCCTTGATGGCCTCGGGATCGATCAAACGTACGGCGAAATCAACTGCTGTCGACATGTGGGAACCTCCATTGGTCGAGGACGGTGGGTCCACGGCTTCAGCCAGCAGCGGCAAAGGGGGCGAGCCGGTCCGATCCGGGCGGCGCCCAGGAGTGCCGATGCCACTCGAAGTGCACGTGCGGGGCGACGCCGCCGTTGGATGTGGAGTCGGGGTTGATCCGGGCGATGCGCTGCCCGGCTTCCACCCGATCGCCTACTGCAACTTCACGAATCACGTGTCCGTACACGGTCGTGCCGCCGCCGTTTTCGGTGTGATGGTCGAGGACGACCCAGCCCGCGGGGTCGGGCCCGCCGAACCCGGATGCCGGACCCGCGAATACCACCGTGCCAGCTTGGACCGCATAGACCGGTACTCCGCCGCTGCCGCCCGGCCGGCTGAGATCGACCCCCCAGTGGAAATCGTCGCCACGGGAACCGAATCGGGAGGTGACGATACGGCCACGCGGCAATGGCCAGTATCTGGTCATGTCGGGCCCGCAAGATTCCGGTTGTCAGATGCCTCGATCACGCTGCCCTCCAGGAAGACACAGCCGACCGCTGTAGCGAAGCGGTTGCCCTACCGAGTAGAGCAGGGTTGCTGACCCAGTTCCTCATCTGAACGGATGAGAGCGCGATGCCCCTGCAGAGGGCATTCAGGAGAGTAGAATCGAGTATCGGACTACTTGTCTGACGTGCCTCCCGAACACCTATCATCAGCACCTCTGTTCAATTCTGGATGATTGCCGTTTCTCTTGTGCCGCAGGTCATTTCATATGGCGATGACAATCGAGAGGTTTTCCGCGATCGTGGCGCGAATCAATCGCGCGGCGATGCATCCTCGTGACTGGTCGCAGGCGGTGCACGATATCGTCACGGCGCTGGGCGCGAAGCACGGCGGCTTGGTCGTGTCCGGCTCGAGTAGCCGGCGGATGACCGCCTGTTCACTCGGCGCGGACGATTTGCGCCGCAGCTACAACGCCCGATTCTGGCGTATCGATCCGATCGCGAGTGCGCTCGAACACGAACCCGCCGGTGTCATCACGACATGCGAAGAGCTGCTGGGGCCGGATTACCTGCGCCGGCACCCATTCTTCCGCGACTGGATGGTTCCACACCGGCTCGGCAACGGGATGCTCGCGCTCGTCACCAGTGGCGCCAACACATCCTGGATCGGGGTGTATCCCGATCCAGGCCACGACCTCGACCGAGCACTGGCGACATCGACAATGCGCCTGCTGCTCCCCCATCTGCGGCATGCATTGAATGTCCAGTCCTGTTTGGCAGATGTCCGGACCGAGCGTGACCAAGCCATCGCCGTGCTCGCCGTGCATCGGCATGGGCTGGTGATCGTGTCGAGTTGCGGGGCGATCAGCTACGCGAACCCAGCGGCATTGTCGATCCTGGAATCGCGAGACGGCCTCGGCATGGGACGCCGCGGCCACCTCGAATCATCGGACAACCGATCCGCGGTCGGGCTGCGCGCCATCATCAATTCGGCACTGCGCGAGTACGGGCCGCACGTCGGAGGGCGCGCCCTCATTCCCCGGCATAGCGGCGGCAGCTCGTACGCACTGCTGGTGGTGCCGCTGGATCCGAAGGTCGAGTGCCGCGACGAGCGCACATCGGCGGCGCTCGTCGTCATCGTCGACCCGGATCAGGAAACATCGGGAGGGCCGATCGCGCTACAGCAACTGTACGGGTTGACCGCGGCCGAAGCGCGCGTCGCGGCGGCGGCACTGCGCGGCGCCGGGTTGCGGTCGATCGCGGAAGAATTGGCGGTCTCGGTGAACACCGCGCGCACGCACCTACAACGCGCCTTCGAAAAGACCGGAACGCATCGGCAGGCCGAACTGGTTCGGATGCTGACAACAGTGCTGTCCGGAACCGGCCAGTTCGAGGGAACTACGAATCACGGTGTCCGCACCAGCCCCGCCCCTCCCCCACAACCCGAGTCCGACAAGAGGGCTGCACACGACGAGGGAGGCAGCGCCGAACACAGCAAGGACCGACCGCAGTCTGGATAGAGAGCGCCGAGGTAAACCGCCGCCCCCGACCTCATCGACCTCCACGTCGGACAACGCACTTCTCCCCTGCCGAAGATCCGCGTTGCTCCGACGCACCGGACACGCAGGCCGCATGATCGGTACGGGCGCGAAACAAATCTGTTCGGCGCACCGAATCCTGGACCCGTTGCCGGAGAACCGTTGCCGGACAGGCAATCCGGGCACATCAGGTGTAGGTGGCGCGGTCCGGACGGACTGAAATATCGCGCCTACAGCAGACTTTGGGTGGCGAGGCGGGCGAGGCAGGTGTCGACGACGTCGGCGGCAGAGTCGGGTCCCTTCCCCGCGGCCCACAGTTCGGTCGCCAGGCGCACGGCGGTATTGGCCATCGCGGCGGTGAGGGCGACGTCGAGGTCGTCGGCTGAGCGACCGGTGCGGGCGGCAAGGATGGGAATGAGCCGGGTTTCGCAGTCGTGCTGGACGCGCAGCCAGGTCGCGCGCAGGGCGGGGAGTTGGGTGGCGGCGCGCACCAGCGGACGCAGGCTCGTCTCGGCGATGCCCTCCGCCGCCAGCGTGCCCGCGGTGGCCGTGCGGTAAGAGCGGCTCAGCGCTTCACGCAACGGCACGTCGGGCGGGCAGGCGGCGAGCTCGTCCGCCCAGGCCTGGGTTCCGATGGCCAGCAGCGGCGCGACGACATCTTCCTTACCGGCGAAGTAACGGTAGAAAGTGCGCAGCCCCATACCCGCGGCAGCGGCGATATCGTCGACAGTCGTTGCGGTGTAACCGTTTTCAATGAAGAGGTGCGCCGCCACCATCGCCACTTCTCGGCGCGTGGCCGCGCGGCGGGTCGCACTGAGTGCCGGACGCCCCGGTGCGGGCGCGGCACGGTTTCGCTTGCTGGTCACAGGTGTAGGGTACCGAGACCGAAACATTTAATGGCGCGGAGTGCCATTTGCGGCATATTGTGTCAGAAACAGTTCCACTGATGCAGGAAGAGAGCCCATGAACCGTCTCGAACAGCGCCGCATTCTGGTCACCGGTGCGGGATCCGGCATCGGTCAGGCCACCGTCCTCCGTCTGCTGTCCGAAGGCGCGGTCGTCGTCGGCGCCGACGTCAACGCCGAGGGCCTGGAACTGACCCACAAGCAAGCCGCCGAAGCGGGCACCGACACCCGGCTGACCACACTCGCAATGAACATCGGCCGGGAGACCGACGTGATCGCGGGCGTGAAGAGCGCCATCGAATCCCTCGGCGGGCTGGACGCACTGGTCAACGCGGCGGGTATCCTGCGCGCGGCACACACCCACGAGACATCGCTGGACTTGTGGAACGAGATCATCAACATCAACCTCACCGGCACCTTCCTGGTGATCCGAGAGGCGCTGCCTGCACTGCTCGCCAACCCGCGCAGCACCATCGTCAACTTCAGCTCCACCTCGGCCAACTTCGCACACCCCTACATGGCGGCGTACTCCGCGAGCAAGGGCGGCATCCAGACGCTGACCCACGTGCTGGCACTGGAATACGGCAAGCAGGGTTTGCGCGCGGTCAGTGTCGTCCCGGGTGGCATCAAGTCGGGCATCACCGACTCGACCCCCGGCTACCTCCCCCAGGACTCCGACTGGTCCCTGTTCGGTCGCCTGATCGCCGTTCTGCCGCAAGATAATCCGGAAGAGCTGGCAGGCCCCGAGAACGTGGCCGGTGTCATCGCAATGCTCGTCTCCGATGACGGCCGCTTCATCAGTGGCACCGAGATCCGGATCGACGGAGCGGCACACACGTAGTCGCGCCACGCTACCGACGGATAACCAACGGCGGGCCGCGTCGCCGTCCCCGCCGACCTACGCACGATCCGCGGCCGGCTCGACCCGGCCGAGCACCCCGTGATCGACCTCGGAGTCGCATCCTGACCATGCCGAATTCACCGGCACGCCTACTGAATCGGCACCAATGACCAGGCACCGCCGCCCGTAATTTCCAGACGCGCGGTGTGATGCCGGTCGACCGTGGCGCGATGCGCGACGCTGACCAGGATGAGATTGGGCAGTTCGGTGCGAATCAGGGTGTAGAGGGCGAATTCCAGACCTTCGTCCACGGCGGAGGTCACCTCGTCGAGGAACGCCGCCTCGGGTCGGATCAGCAGCAATCGCGCGAATGCCAGACGCTGCTGCTCACCCGGCGACAGGATGTCGGCCCAGTCCGCCTCCTCGTCCAACCGGGTAGCCAGTTGGCCGAGCTGCACCTTGGTGAGCGTGGCCCGCAGCGTCGCATCCGACGCACTTCCGGGTGCGGCCGGGTAGCTGACGGCCGCGCGCAGATCGCCGAGCGGAAGGTAGGGCAGTTGCGAAATGAACAATGTGCCGGTGGTATCCGGTCTGCCGACCACGCCGTGGGTGTAGGGCCACATCTCGGCGATGGAGCGCAGCAGGGTGGTCTTGCCACTCCCGGAGAGCCCCTTGACGACCACCGAGTCTCCGGCGCGCAGCCGCAGATTCAAGTTCGCGATCAGGATCGCGCCATCGGGTCGACGCACTTCCACCTCGCGCAACTCCACCGAATCACTCAGCGCGCGCACCTCGATCTTGGGCAGAGCGCCGGCGAACTCACTGGCCTCGAATAGTCCGAACAGACGCAGCAATGTCGCACGGAACGCCGCGAATTCACTATAACTATTGCGGAAGAACGACAGCGAGCCCTGGATCTGCCCGAATGCCTGCGCGGTCTGCTGGACGTCACCGAGGGTCAGCGTCCCTGCGAAGAAGTGCGGCACTTGCATGACCCACGGAAACGCCACGGCCGCCTCAGTGGCAGCCTGATTCCAGCCGATGAACCGCGTGCCGAACAGCACGAGGTGGCGATAGATTCGCAGCACCTGCGCGAATCGCGCACGCAATCCGTATCTTTCGGTGTCTTCGCCGCGATAGAAGGCGATCCGCTCGGCATTTTCACGCAATCGGACAAGCGCATAGCGGAAGTTCGCCGTCGCGGCCTGATAGCGGAAGCCGAGCCCGATCAGCGGATGACCGATCCAGAAGGCGACCGTCGTCACTATCAGTACGTAGACGAAGACGAAAAACACCATCGCTCTTGGGATTCCGACACCGAAGATGGTCAGGGTCTCCGACAGATCCCACAGAATTCGGGTGAATGACACCACCGACACCACCGCGGTGACCGCCCCGAGCGACAGCGCCCTGGAACGGGCGATCATGTCGGTGATGTCCTGCTCGATGCGCTGATCCGGGTTATCGATGGGCGCATCGATGAATCGGATCCGATAGTAGGCCTGATCGACTATCCATTTCCCGGTCGCGCGCTCGGTCAACCAACGCCGCCAACTGATTTCGAAGGCCTGACCGAGGTAGTAATCCAACACGGTACGCGCCACATCGATGACGGCGAGCACAGTGAACACGATCATCGAGTGCCAGAACGCGGTTTCGGACCTGTCGAGCGCCGCACTGTCGCCGCGCCCGAACGCCTCGGCGGCATTCTGTAAGGAAGTCAACAGGTCATTGCCCTGGTAGGACATCAACACCTTCACCCGAACCGACAAGACCGCGCTCAACAACAGCACCCCGAAGTACGGAATGCTGCGCCATGCCGCAGGACCCGTGAAGAAAGCCCCTGTCACCAACCGGAAGTGCCTCCCCCACTCCGTGATCCGCAGCACCACAGCCATGACGACCAGGAATGCGACGCCCGTGACGGTGAACGCGGTGAGCAACCAGTGCAACGAGGCGACCAGCTCGTCGCTCCAGTCCCGTGACGCACGCACCGCGGCCTCCGATCGCAATTCGGTCAACCTCGATTACACAGTCGAAAATCCGATAGCCACCACACACCGACAGGCATAAGCGCAGGACAACGTTACTGTGCCCGCCACGTAAATGCGGGGAACCCGGCCATGGACGGTGTGGTTCCGACCGGCACTATTACTAACGTCCGCGTCCGCAGCCTCGATGGCGTGGACCTGGCCGCAACCCTTGTCGCCCAAAAGAGCCAGGAGTATCAGGCGTTCGCCATTCGGACGGTGGCAAAGGGGATGACAACGGGGTCAGCGCTGGCGCTCGAGTGCCTCGTCCGGGAAGGTTGATGCAGTAATCGGCCGGGGTGGCGGGTGGTTGCGGCCCGGTGAGCGGTTGTGCTGCGTCGTGACTCTGTAAACAAGCCATTCGAGGGCACATAAGGTGCGTAGAATCGGGAGAAGTTAGCGGACAGGGGGGCTATGAATCCTGGTGGTAACTCGATGTTTCGGGACCAAACGGGTGCCATGGTCGTGCGTTTCGAGGCGGGGCCGCAGATTGCCGTGCTTATCACGCGTGGTGAACTCTCGCTACGCTGGCGAAGTCCGTGGCTGTGGATTATGACGGCGGGGGTCGCCGCGGTTGCCATGACCTACCTGTCTGCCAAGATGGCGCTCCGACGGTCCGGCCCAACTGGCCATAACTACACCTGGGGTAGTGGCGTCGCCGTACTGGTTGCCGGCGCCGCGATCTACGTCGGAGTATTGCTTCTCTTCGGGTGGTTCTCGGTGCGGGAGGCCCGGCACGGATCGCAGCGGGTCCGCAGGTATGCGAGTCCGGGGGCGGTACTGCAGGCCAGATACCTGAGCGATGGCCTAGAGGTGACGACGACCCTCGGGACGACGGCGTATCAGTTCGCGAAAATCGGCAAGATCTCCGTCGGCACGCACACCGTGGCGCTGACCGGTGCCGGCCGCTGGCTGGTGCTGCCCCGTGAACTCGTTCCCGCTGAAGCGATTTCGTTCCTCGAACGTTCGATCGCCGCAGGATGAAGTCGTCGCGGGGCGCAGTGGCGGCGCCGGGCCTGGTGGCCACGATCGAGTCCGGCCGGCGAGCTTGTGCGCAAGGCTCTTTCGAGGTGCGGTCACCGGACGCGTGGTCGGTAGCCGCTGGTTGTCCCGCCACCGTGGAAGTCGCGCTCACCGATCCGGTCCCATCGACCTACTCGGGGGTCCACGCGCTGCGCTGAGCGAGCAGTAGGCCGATCAGGCCGGCTTCCTGACTTTGGGTGCTGATCATGTCCCGGGCGATCTGTTCGACGGGGCCACCGTCGAGTTGTTCGTCGGCTGCCTGAGCCATGGCGATACCGCCGTAGTGGTGGCGTTGCATCAACTTCAGGAACAGGGTGTCCGCATCTCGGCCCGAGGCCGCGGACAGTGCGTCGAGTTCGGCTCGGGAGGCCATTCCCGGCATGGCGGCGGCAGTGGGTGCCGCGGTGGTCGAGGTCGCCTGGTGGTGGCTGGATTGCGCCTGATGATCGGTATCGTGCATCCAAGCCATCGGATGCGGGTTGGTGGAGGTGGTACCGGCCAGGCGGAGCCAGCCCAGCATCATCCCGATCTCTAGACGTTGACTATCCGCGATCTGTTGCGCGAGCCTCAGCACCGTCGGATCGTCAGCCTGCCGCAGACGTTGCACCATGACCAGCGCTTGCTGGTGATGGGCGGTCATATCCTGCACGAACCCGATCTCGGTCTCGTTGAGAATCACTGTGGGAGAAGGGGTATCAGGGATCACGAGTGGGCGGATCGCCGCGCCGAGCACCATGAGAAGCAGTGCGAGCGAACCGAATGCGGCCGCCGCGACCCAGCTGCGTCGTTTCATGCCCCGCCCGTCGAGTGCTGATCGGCAGGCGGGGTATACACCTCGGGCGCGAGTTGCAATGTCGAGAAACCGTTGTCGGCGCAAGCCGCCCAGAGCTGGGTGCCGTGCCATTCGGGGGCGGAGAAGCACCAGTCGGTGGACAGGTCGCCGAACGCCAGATCGCCGGTGCGGGTGCTCATTGCGGTGGCCGGATCGAAGATTCCGTCATTCAGTGCCTGCATCACAGACGGTCCGCTCAGCAAAGGAGCGCCGATGATCGAGGCGAGTGCGTGCGGCGAATTCCACAGCTCGACGTTGTGCCCGGTCTTGGCAGGCGGGTTGTAGTAGGCGATCTCCCGGACATGGAACGGATCGCGCACGTCGAAAACCCTGATACCGGAAGAGATCCAGCCGCACGCGAGTGCTGTCGGATTCGAGGGACGATCAGCAGCGCAGTAGTGTGCGTCATAGGCGAATATGGAGCCGCCCATGCTGGAGGCGATGGCGTTGTCTCGGTGTTCGGACAGGTTGATCTCGAGTTTTATCGAGTTCACCACCCGGGGTTGGGTGTCGTCGAAGATATCGATGAGTTTGACCCCGCCGGAACCTGCTTCATCGGCAACGAAAAGATAAGGCCTGCCGCCGTACTCGACGGGGATCGCTTGCTGGGTTGCCCAGCCGTCGGTCCATGTCATCTCGGCAATCACCGGAACCTGCGGGTCCGGATCTCGACGCTGTACGGCGCTCGTGTCGAGGATGGTCAGTCCGCCCATATTGTTCGCCAGATACAGCCGATTGCCGTCCGCACGTAAACCCATCCCGTGCATCGATGTGCCGGGCATGCCCTGCCAGATGACGCGCGGGGTGGCCAGGTCGGTCAGGTCGACAGCGCTGACGATTCCGGGAACGACGCCCGATGCCCAGTACGTGTTGCCGTCCGGGGAGAACCCGCCCTCGTGCGCGGTGATCGGGATGGGCAAGGTCAGATCAGTGCCCGGCCCGGGATTGAGCAGACGTGGGTGCGCACAGTCGGAGACGTCGTATACCGAGATCAGGCCGGCGCCGGTGAGTGCCGGAGCTCCGGTGCCCACCAACAGTTTTCGGACCGGGTTGACCTTGAGGCTCTCCCAGGTCCCGGCGAGCATCGCGGGTTCGGTCAGCGTTGCCGTCAGCACCGGGTTCGTCGGGTCGGAAACATCGATCACCTGCACTCCGGTCGCCGGGCCGAGCAGATTACCGGGGAAAAAACTGCCCAGGTAGACGCAGTGATCGAAACTCGTGGAAGTGATGCCGCCGCCACGTCCCGCGTACCCGCCCACGCGCGTGATGTTGCAGCGGTACCCCTGAGTGCTACGACCGCTGTCGCGGTCGGCCGCCGAAACATCACCTTGCAGGCCGGGTTCGGGCATAGCGTCGCCACGACAGTCAGCACGTCCGGCAGCGGTGTTCGCGATGCCTTGCACTTCCTGTATAGAACCGGCAGTGCCTTCGGGCGGTTGCGCCACGCTGGTGGCCACCGGGAGCAGCGCCGCGGCAGCGGCTACGGCAATGAGCCGCCTGACGCGGCGAATCGGGAGTGATCTCATATTCCGCCCTCACCTATGAGGGCACCTTCCTACTGGTATTTCGATGGCAGGACCCGCTCGTCGCCGGATGCGCGGGTATAAGGGCTCGACCGTTGGGGCTGCGCCCTTATAGGACTCGACCTCAGCCGGGCAGATTCGGGGGACCGCAGGTTCCCCCACTCCTGAGCGACCAGCTCGATGGCTCCGGGGCCGACGGCCGATCTGGCCGACGCCGAAGCCTACTGATGAAGACGGCCGGAACCACCGTCAGCCAGATAGTCGCGGCTGGATGCGCGCCCATTTGATGCTGAGCCGATAAACCTGGCGAGCGCGATGTCCTCGCGGTAGTGATAGTAGAAGTCGACCGAATCGCCGTACGGCTCGACGGCACCACTGGCCGCGTACCGACTCCAGTTGCTATCCGGGGCATGCCCCTCGTTCTGAAATCCTGCCGACGCCACGCCCCACATAAAGTCCGATCCCAGCGGCGGCAACCCGGCCCCTGGCGTCGCGCCCGCGACAATGCCGGACAGGGTAACCACCGATAACACAGCGACTGCCGCGGACTGGAACGCGAGCTGCATGGGCCGTCTGATCACGAGGGTCTACGTTACGGAGCATTGAGGCCATTCGGCCCGAACAGCAGACCTTTGCAGACCCCGTCCGGTAGCACCGGTTGTCTGCAGCTGGATGCCTCCTGCCTGTGATGTAGTTGAGGCGCTAGATTCCGGTCGGTTGGTCCTTTGATGGACGGTCCGGATCGACGTGTCCACGACAATGCGGCGCGCCGATGACTTACATCGAGCAACAGCAACAACAGGTGCGTCGACGGACGCACATCGTGTACGCGGCCTTGTTCACCGTGCCCTCCGGGCGACCCGGGGTACCAGGGATCGGCTGCTGCACGTCGAGCAGTGCTACATCTCCATCGGCGTGCATCCTCGCTTTTCTGCTTTCCGCCGGGCGCTTTCGGCTCGTCTGAAAGTACCGACGCCGCCGGCCCCGCGTGGATTGGGCGGTGTCTGCGCGCCCCGTTCGTGGCCATACCGGCGTCTACCTGTTTGGAGGCAGTCCCAATCCGGGGCGCGCCCCGGATACAGGACAGGACTACAGATGATGGCCAACTACGTTTTCTCCTACCGTGTGTCCTCCGACTACAGGCCCAACGCCGGGACGCCGGCCGAGTGGCAGGCATGGTTCGGCGGGATGGGCTCGGCCCTGGTGGACCTCGGCCACGCGGTGCCCGATTACGCCTTGCTCGGCGAGGTCGGCGGCAGCGGCTCCCGGATGATCGGCTACTCGGTGGTGTGCGCCAAGGACATGGACTCCGCGCTGGCGCTGGCCAAGGACTGCCCGGCGCTGCGGGTGGGCGGCGGGGTCGAGGTCGGCCCCGTGATGGAAGTCGCCGGGTCGTGAGCGCCGAACTCGGCACACCCACCACCGATGCCAGGAGCCGGTCGCGCGGTTCGATCAACGAGGAAGCGGCGCCATGCGCAAGGTGATCGAATATGTGCTGGTCTCGGCCGATGGCGTCACCGAAGATCCGGTGGCGATGGGGGTGGGCGAGCACCAGGACGAGGCCTACCTGCGCGATGGCCTTGGCCTGCTGCAGGCGTGCGACGCGTTGCTGTTCGGCCGCAACATTTACGAGCAGTTCGCCGAACTGTACAGCGGCGGGACCCACAAGCCGATGTGGGCGGACCGGCTCAACGAGATCCCGAAGTACGTGTTCAGCTCCACACTGGAGAAGGCCGACTGGGGCGACACGACCATCATTGGAGGCGACGTCGTCACCGAAGTCGCACGGCTCAAACAGCAGGACGGGGGGAACCTGCTGATTCTCGGGCACGGCTTGCTCGGGGAGACGCTGCTGCGCGAGCGGCTGATCGACACGATCGACCTCGCGATCTACCCCTTCCTTGTAGGCAGCGGAGCGCAGTTCTACTTCCGCCTCGGCCAGCAGGCAACATTGAGGCTCGCAGCCGTCAAGGCGTTCTCGAAGGTAGTCAAGCTGACCTACGAGGTGGACAAATAGTCGAATCCGCGGCCCGCGCCGCCTGAAATCCCGCCGAGTTGGTGAGGACCCCGATCGAATCAAACGACTGGTGTTCCTGAGTTCCTTCACAGTGCCGAGCGGAAACTCGCTGGCCGATGAGTTCCCACCCGAAACGAGCGCTGTCTTCGCCATGGCGGATCCCGCCCAAGGACTCCTGCTGCCGTTCGAGCTGATACGGGAACGCGCCTGCAACGACATGCCGCTCGCCGACGCGGAAACTCTCCACGCCGCGATGACGCCCGTTCCTGTCGCCTACTTCACCGATAAGCTCGATCTCACTACCTTCTACGAGCTGATCGGCAGCGGAAAACTCAAGACCAGCTACGTCAACCCGGTCAATGACATCGCACTTCCGCCGGGCGAATACGGCTGGGAGACAAGGGCACAGCGGCTCGGCCCCCTGTGCAGGATCCTCCACACACCAGGCGCCCACTACGCGATGACCACCCAACCCACCGAACTCGCCGACACCCTGATCCAAGCCGGACGCGACTGACAGAAACCCCCAGCGAGACAGTCGCCGGGTTTGGGCCGCGGTCACAGCGATGACCGCGGCCCAAAGCCCTTAGCCTTGCACGAATTCGTAGGTGTAGAACACCAGGCCGTCACCGATCTTTCGTGTGTTGACCAGGTGCAGCGGCTTCTTGTCGCTGGTCTCGTCGAAGATACGCAGGCCGGTTCCCAGCACGACCGGGAAAACGACCAGCCGCAGTTCATCGGCCAGGTTCTGTTCTATCAGTGTGCGCACGAGCTGATAGCTGCCGTAGACCAGGATTTCCCCGTCCACTTTCCGCTTCAGCTCCGAAATCTCCTTTACCGCATCGCCGTTGAGGACCGTGGTGTTGCTCCACTGAGGATGTTCGAGAGTCGACGACACGACGTACTTGGGGAGGCTGTTTATTCTGTCCGCCCACTCGGGGCTTACACGGACAGCCGCGCCCTCGCCCGATGACATCCGGGACGCGAACCACTCACTGCTCCGCCCGCCCAGCAGTAACGCCTCGACACCCAGCGCTTCCTCCGTCTCGCGGGCCTGCCAGTCTTCGAGGTCCTTACCCCCCACGAACTGGTGGAACCAGCCGCCCCGCTCGAAGCCCTCCGAACCGTCCGGGTCTTGGACCACTCCATCGAGTGTGACATTTGAGCTGATGACGATCTTTCCCATTTCCGTGCTCCTTTGACAATGCTGTCGGCTATCACTGGTCTAGACGCCGCGGCATCGGAAAAGGGGGCGCTGCTCGACCGCCCCGTTCGCGCCTTGGTCGGCGTCCATACAGGATGGAACTGCACACAAGGAATGAGGTGGCGGGAGTGGAGTTGGCGAGAACAGACCTGATGTCGAGGGCGCAGACCGGCGACGGCGAGGCATTCCGAGCGCTGACCGAGCCACACCGTCGCGAGCTACAGGTGCACTGCTACCGGATGCTCGGATCGTTTCAGGATGCCGAGGACGCTCTCCAGGACACGATGCTCGCCGCTTGGCGAGGTCTCGAACGATTCGACGGGCGCGCTTCACTTCGCACCTGGCTCTATCGCATCGCCACCAACCGGTGCCTCGACGCGCTGCGCTCTGCTCGCCGACGTCCTGCAAAGCAGTGGGACATCCCGGGAATCGAACCACCAGAACCCACCCGACTCGGCGAAATCCACTGGCTAGAGCCCTATCCCGACGCCCTTCTGGACGGTGCGATCAGTGTGCCGCTCGGTCCGGATGCGCGCTACGAGCAAACCGAATCCATTTCCCTGGCCTTTGTGACCGCCCTGCAAATCTTGCCGCCTCGCCAGCTCGCCGTCCTCATCCTGCGCGACGTCCTCGGATTCCACGCGAACGAAGTAGCCGACATGCTGGACACGACCGTCGAATCGGTCAAAAGCGCCCTCAAACGCGCGCGTGCAGGAATGCAGCGCCGACTGCCGGTGACTACTGCCCGAGAGCAGCCGCCTGCTAGCGACTCACCTGCCGAGGACGCGATCGTCGCGAAATTCGTCAGCGCCTACGAATCTGCCGACATCGACGCGTTGGTGGCTCTGTTGACCGACGACGTCTTCATGTCGATGCCACCGATGCCGCTGGAATACCAGGGCCTAGACAGCGTGGCCCGCTTCTTCGCATTCATTTTCGGCTCGGCACAGAGATCCGAACTGGTGCCGACGCGAGCCAACAGTCAGCCGGCATTCGGGGTCTACCGACACACCCCCACCGGCATCCACGGAGTCGGCCTCTTCGTCCTCACCCTCGCCGGCGACCGAATCAGCGCCATGACCCGCTTCGAAAACACTGTCCTCCCCATATTCGGCCTGCCGCAATCCCTCCCGAGTGCACAGTAGACCGCCTTCGAGTCATGCCACGTACCACCGACACACTACCCTGACCAGTGGATACGTCATATCCGCACTGCGCACCGAGACGTGCCCGGACATCTTCATCAACATCGGGGTGGACGCGCCGTTCTCGGCGGCGTGGGTGAGTGCGCTACGCCGCAGCTGCTGTCCGGAAACTCGCGCACCGACTGGCGATGACGCACTCGCCCCCCAGACCAACGAACGCCGTTGCGTGGACCTCCGCAAGCTGTCGTCGTTTCCGCCATGCATCCTTCAAAAGCACGGCAGTCGGTAAAAGCTCGTCAATGACATGTCTTCGACATAAACACGCTGGTCAATGCTATGAAGTTGCCGTGAGCTGGAGATAAGTGCCGTCATCGGTGCATAAGCGCGCCGATCGCGTCGTTGGCTTCGCGGATCGCGGGAACCGCGGCGAACCGGGTGGATTCATGACGAAAGTCGCGCAATCGTGAACCAATTCGACCCGCCACCCATGGCTCGGCCTGAGGCGCCGCCGTGGTGATCAGACCTGCGGCCTGCTCGGGCTCATCGAGCAGCAGTTGGACCCTGGCCAGGGTGACCATCTCGAACACCTGGTCACGACCAGATGTCGACGCACGCAACGAGCGACCGACGTGGTCCTGCGCCCGGCGCAGCACCTGTGGGCGACCGCAGTCGAGGCCACGGTAGCCCGCACCGACGACCCGGTGCAGGTCGGCCGGACCGGGCACCCGACGGCGAGGGCCGATCAGACACGCCAGCTCCGCGGCGCGCAGACTGCGACCGGCCGGGACATGGATCGCATCGATAGGATCCGGTTCTTGTCGGCAGTCCTCGGCGAATGCGGTCAGCCGCCGGAATACCTTCTCCTCGCCCAACATCAGCTGCGCCCACGCCTCCCGGGTAGCCAACGCCGCGTGCAACGCCGGACCCAGCGAGTGCCGAGCCGCGTATTGCGCGAACCGGGTCAATTCCAGGGCCTCGGACGCACGGTTGCGGTCCAAGTACTGGTAGGCGAGCGAGGACAGGACAGCGGCCGCCAAGGCATCGTCACCCGCGGCGTGCGCCCAGCGCGCGGCCAGGATTCCGTAGTGGTGTGCGGCGGCGATGTCCTCGACGTCCCAGGCCATCGCGGAAGCGATATCGGCCAGTTCGGCAGCGGCGAGATAGACCCGCGCCGACGCGGTGTCGAGGCGATCACGGTGGCGAGCCAACCAGGCCGTCACGACCTCGCGGGCAGTGGTCGCGTCGTCCCATTGGTGCGCACGGGCCCACCGGACGAGCGCCTCCGCATCGTCGGGGGCAGGCGAATCGTCTGTGGAATGGACGAACACCGCCTGCAACAGGGGGGCGAGCTCATCGAGCACACTCGCCGCGGTGGTCGCGCCGATACGCACACCCAGAGCGGTTTGATAGGCGGCGACGTGCTCTTCACGGACAGCGCGGACCCCGGTTTCCAGCTGACCCAGATACGGCTTGGAATAGCAGGTGCGTGCCGCCATCCCGGCCAGGGTGACCCCGGCCGCGAGCCGGGCGGCACGCAGCACTGCGCCGACATCGCCATTCGGATGGGATTGCACCGCTGGATCGTACCGAGCGGTTCGCCTACCGGTGGCGACCCGGGAGGTTGTCATCGGCACAGTCCGAGAATGCGGTGAGCGATTATGTTCCTCTGATGCATGCTTCTGCATGGGTCCTTCATACCGTCTGGTCACCACACGAGAGAAGAACTCCGTCCCGGGGGCCGGCCCCGGGGCGGAGGCCTTTTCGGAGTCGGCTACTTCTTCCTCCACGAACGTCGGTCCGCGGATCAGGACAGCAGCTGCTCGATGCGGGTAGTGCAGAAGCCGGTGATGTTCATCTCCGGCGGTAGCTGTATGCGATTGGCCATACGCAGCAGGGGAACCGACAGCAGCACGGCCGCCAGGATCTCGTTGTACAGGAGATTGCAGACCGGCATCCCGGTGCGCTTCTCGTAGTAGGCGATGGTCTCCTCGCGGGTCGGTGTGCCGGGCAGCGGCGCACGACCCTCGAATTCGCTGCTGGCCCAGTCCAGGAACAGCAGCCAGGCCAGGTCGGCCTCGTGATCGCCGAGGTAGGCGATCTCCCAGTCCAATACGCCGCTGACCCGGAAGTCATTGTCGTACAGAATGTTCGACATGCGGGCGTCACCCCAGCAGAGCGTGATGTGCTCGGGCTCATAGAGGTTGGCCCGCAGATAGGCGATGGCCCGCCGATAGGTCTCGGGTTGATCGCCCGTCGTGGCCCAACCCAGCGCCGAGTCCAGGTAGTTGACGATCTGCTCGACCGGGCTGCTGCCGTGCTGTGGCAGCGCCAGAAAGTCGAGTCGCAGTGCCCGCCAATCCAATCGGTGGATATCGGCGATGGTGTCGACACACCCCCACCACATGCGCTCACGCTGCTCCGGCGTGGCCTCGAAGTAGTTGCCCGCCACATGATATGAGGGAAAGTCGCTGGGCGCTTCGCCCGTGAGCCGGTTCATCACGAAGTACGGGCTGCCGAGATCGCTGCCTTCCCGGTCCAGCCAGATCGGCGTGGCGACGGGGATATCGATGTCGGCCAGCCGCTGCATGACCAGCACCTGCCGCAGCAGATCGTAGTCGGGAAACAGCGCCATCTCCGGTGGACGCCGGAAAACCAGTGGCAGCGACCTGTTCTCGTCCACGACCTCGAACGTGTAGGTCTCGGTCGCGAATCCACGATCGGTGCGATGGAAATTGCGGACCTGGCCGCCGCCGGACACCGGGAAGTTCCGGTGCACAGCAGGTTCCAGTGCCGCCGCCAGCCGCTCTGCCGACAGTCTAGTGGTGCTCAAGTTCAGTACCCTTCATACCCGTAGCGCTCGTTGCGCCCCATGAAGACCATTTCGACCAGGCCGTAGCCGACCTTGCCCTCGGTCTCGATGCGGCAGAAGGTCTCGCTGAGCATGCTGGCTTGCTTCAGGTCCTTGGTGTCGGTGAGGTCGGCGACGAAGCTGTCGCTCCAGTCCTCGCCCTTCCAGATGCCGGAGGCGTAGCCACGGTAGAAGTCGTATCCCGCAATACCCGGCCAGAAGTCGGAAACGGGGGTGATGGTGAATTCCCGAGTCTTGCCCGCGGCGTCCACGATGGTGAACGTGCCGCCACTGACAACGCGGAAGTCGTCGCGGAAGGTCAGATCATGTCCGGCGTCGCGCACCGGCTGCGGCTGCGCATCGGAGCCGAGCGGCGCGAGCACCGTGCCCTCGAAGTGCCAGCGGTGGCCCTCGGGGGTCTCGCGCTGTGCGAAATGCACCAGCTCGTCCTCGAATTGGAAGATGCCCATGTAGTAGAGGACACCGTCCGGAATCTCACTGGGCTGCAGAATGCCGCCGCCCTCATTGATGGCGCCGCCGCCACCGCCGTGCCGGGTGCCCCACGAGTGATCGCGACCGAACCACCAGGTCTCGGGATCGATCTCGATGCGCTCGCCCTCCACCTCCAACCAGCCGGAGATGCGACCGTTCTGGTAGTAGCGACGGGCGTCCTCACGCACGCGGCCGCGGGTGCGGAAGAAGGCCGGCTCCTGCTCGTAAGCCGGGAATTGCGCGTCGAACTCGAGCTGCAGCTCGATGCCGTGCTCATTGTCGGCGAGGGTGGCGCGCACCTTGTGCAGTGGCTCGATGATCTCGTAGGTGAACGGCCCGACCTGCCAGGAGCCGAGCCCGTCGTGGCGGCCGTCGATCTGCCGGGACATACGCACCACGTGCGCCTTGTCGCCGATGGTGATCATCGCGTAGGCGTCGATGAGATTGCGGTTGGGGTAGCGCGCCATACCGGTCATCACACTCACCCGGCCGGTGGTGTCGAACCCGTACATCACCACCCGCTCGGTCCAACGCAGATCGCTCTGCTGGACGTGGTCGAAGGTGGTGGGCAGCTGGTGGCAGAGCAGTTCGTCCTGTGGCGTCAACATCGACGAGTACCTCTCGGTGCATGTGGCCGCGGCCACACAATTAGAATACGGGCCATAGCGTATTTGAAACCTGTTCTAGATGTAACCTCATTCGCAGAATTTCTTTTCGCCCCGATGGGAGAGTTCCGTGAGCGCACCCCCGCGGACCCGTTCCGGCCCGGGTCGCCCGCGTGACCCGCAACTGGATGCGCAGGTGCTCAGCGCCACGCAGGAACTGCTGGTCAGTGCGGGATATCAGGCCACAACCATTGCCGCGGTGGCCCGCCGGGCGGGCGTGGTCACCACCTCGATCTACCGCCGCTGGCCGAGCAAGCGGGCGCTGGTCGAGGACGCGATCTTCGCCCTGGACGAGTTCAACCACCCGCACCCGAGCGGCGATCTGCGCGCGGATCTGCTGGCCTGGACCCGCCTGTTCCTGGCCGCTTCCGCGCATCCGGCGGCCCGCTCGGCCATACCGGGCCTGCTCTCGGAGTACCACAACGACCACGACAGCTACCGCCGCCTGCTCGATCGCGGCGAGCTGCCCACCCGCGAAGCGCTGCAAGAGTTGCTGACCGTCGCGGCGGACTCGGGTCAGGCCGCGCCCGACTGTGATGCCGACGCGGTGTTCGAACTACTGCGCGGTGCCACCCTGTTCCGGGCGCTCACGCACGGCACCGATGACGCCGACGCATTCTGCGCGCAGATCGCCGACGCCCTGGTCGCGGTGGCCGCGACTACCACGTCGCGCTCCTGAGGCGGCCCGCCCGGCCATCGCTGTCCGACCACCCAGAATTCAGGGTGTCCACCGAATACGCTGTCACCGGGGCAGGCCCAGTACGCGTCGCGCGATGATGTTGAGCTGAATCTCGATGGTGCCGCCGCCGAAGAGGATCGCGGGCAGGCCGAGGAAGTCGAAGGTGTAGGGCTGGTCGGGGTAGCCGACGGCGGCGCGTGGGCCGAGGATCGACATCAGCGCGCGGGAGGCTTCTCGCTGGGCGATGGCGTGCCAGACCTTATGGACGCTGGTGCCGGCGCTGTTGCCGTCGGCGACGCCGTTGAGACGGGCAAAGGCATTGCGCAGATTCAGTGCCGCGACCGAGAGTTCGAGGGCGGTATTCCGGCCGAGCACGCGCACCGCGTCGTCGCGGGAGCCCGCGTGGTCGCCGGAGTCGAGTAGACGGCGCACCAGGGCGCTCGAGCCGTGGCCGAAGGTGGCCGATCCCATGGCGAGTCGTTCGTTGGAGAGGGTGGTGACGGCGATTCGCCAGCCGTCACCGGGGTTGGCGACCACGTGGCTGTCGGGGACGAATACCTCGTCGAGGAACACCTCGTTGAATTCCCAGATGCCGGTGGCCTGCCGAAGCGGTCGCACGTCGATTCCTGCGCTGTCCATGCGGACCAGGAAGTAGGTCAGGCCGGCGTGTTTCGGTACGGCGGGATCCGTGCGAGCCAGGCAGACTGCCCAATCCGCCTCTTGCGCTTGGGAGTTCCACACCTTTTGACCGGTCAGCAACCAACCGCCCTCGACTTTTCTTGCAGCAGTGGACAATCCGGCCAGGTCCGAGCCAGCACCGGGTTCGGAGAACAGTTGGCACCAGATGATGCGGCCGCACAGCGTGTCTGAGACGAACCGGTCGCGCTGCTCAGAGCTGCCGTATTCGATCAGAGTCGGGAGCACCCAGCCACCGATACCCAGTTCGGGTTGGGTGAGATCGCGGCGGGCGAATTCCTCGGCGATTACCGCCTGTTCGGCCGGGCCCGCACCGAGTCCGTAGGGGTGCGGGTAATGCGGTGCCACCAAGCCGTCGGTTACCAGCCGGGCCCGGCGGGCCGCGCCGCGTGCCGGCGCCCAACCGGCGGACGGTATTTCGTCGTCGGGCATGGCGGCCACCTCGTTCAGAACGGCCCCGACCCGGGCGCGCAGTTCGGGCAGCGATTCCGGTGTGACGAACGAGAAGTCACGCTCGGCGCCCAGCGACCGCTCCCCCAGTTCGCGGGCCCAGTGGTCCGCTCCACCGCCGGCCGCGGCGAGGCTGATCGCCCGTCGCCAATACAGGTGTGCGTCGTGTTCCCAGGTGAATCCGATGCCGCCGAGCAGGCTGACGCAATCCAACGCCTGGTCGACTCCGGCGGGTACGGCGGTCACTGCGGCGTGCGCGGCGGCGAGGCGTTGCTGATCGGTGGTCTGGGTTTCGGCGCGCGCCGCGTCCCAGGTGGCCGCGGCGGTCACTTCGGCGCGGACCAGCATGAGCGCCGCCTTGTGCTGGACGGCTTGGAAACTGCCGATCGGACGGCCGAATTGTTGTCGCATGCCGACGTATTCGACGGCGGTATCCAAGAACCAGGTGCAGACACCGGTGGCTTCGGCCGCCAGCAGCGCGGTCATCCACAGCTGCGCCGCCGCCGGATCGATGCCCTCCAGCACCTGTGCCGCGGGCACCGGGTAAGCATCGAATTCGGCGCGGCCGACCGAACGGGTCAGGTCGACCGCTTCGACCCCGATCACCGGTACCAAGGCATTCGTGTCGGCGGATGTGAGCCAGAACCACATGCTCACACCGGGATTGCCGTCGATCTCGGCGCGCACTACCAGACGTCGTCCGCCCGGCAATCCGAGCGCCGGATCGGAAAGGCCGGACACCACCCAGCCGTCCGGGTGCCGGGTTGCCCGCAGCGCGGTCCCGGTGACCACCGCACCGGTCATGCCGGCGCTGAAGTCTTCCAGCAGCCGTTTCGAGCCGGACACCGCGAGCATTGCCAGCGCGCTCGCGGTCACGGTGGACAGGTACGGGCCGGGGAACAATGCCGCGCCCAATTGCTCGATGACAACCGCAAGCGTCGCCAGTCCGCACTCGTCGCCCCCGTTCGCCGCGGGCAGGTGCAGATTGTGCAGGCCCTGCTCACACAGCGCGTCCCAGACTTCGGCGGGCATTTTCCCGACCGCGTAATGATGAAGGTGATCGGGGGTCTGCGAGGGTGGGGCGATCTTGCGGGCGAACGCGGCGACGGACTCGGCCAGCGCGCGCTGATCGGCGTCTACGGCGAGGGACATCGAAGTGCTCCTGAGATATGAATTCGTAAGTACTGGAGACGATCTCGTCGTCAATGGGGGGCAGTCAGCCGGGTGGACAGTTCCCACAACGCCATGGCCGTGTCCGGGTCAGTGGCGTGGTCGGCGGCCCGGCCGATCTCGCAATCGGCCAGGTACGCGCCCTGGTGCGCATCGAGTTCCGCCGCGGTCGCGGCCCACACCGACGTCGCCGCGCCCTGCTCGACCGATTTCGGGTGGGACAGCTGATCCGGAGCACCGGCACTGAGCCGCTGCATCTCGGCGAAGTCGTCGCGAGACATGAAGCGGGCCAACCCTGTCACGCAGACACCCGGGTGCACGGCGTAGGCGGCGACCGGAGCCGCAGCCAGCCGCCGCTGCAATTCGACGGTCATCAGCACATTCGCCGCCTTCGATTGGGCGTAGGCGACGAACCTGTCGTACGGGCGCTGCCAGCAGTGCGGGTCCTGCAGGTCGATCGCATAGGCACGGTGTGCGTCGGAGGAGAGCGTGATCACCCGCGCCGGACGTCCGGTCCGCACGCCGGTGGCTGCCAGCACCGGGAGCAGTTGGGTGGTGAGCAAGAAGTGCCCGAGATGGTTTGTGGCGAACTGTAATTCGAATCCGCTACCGGTCCGGATGAGCGGCGGGTACATCACCCCGGCGTTGTTGATGAGCAGATCGAGACCGGTGCGCCGTAGTGCGAGAATGCCCGCGGCGGCGAGCACGCTGTTCAGATCGGTCAGGTCCAGGCCGATGACGTCCAGGTCGGCGTTCGGGTGCCGCTCGCGGATCCGGCGAGCGCGATCGACCGCGGCGTCGAAGTCTCGGGCGGCGAGTACCACGGTGGCCCCGGCGGCGGCCAGGGATCGGGCGGTCTCCGCCCCTAGCCCACTGGTCGCCCCCGTCACCAGGGCAGTGCGCCCGCTGAGATCGACACCGTCGAGCACCTCGTCGGTAGTCCGTGCTGCTCCGCCAGGATGGGGAGAGATGATCATGCCTCTGGCAGGTCCTTCCATTCGGCCGACAGTCGTGCCGACCAGACCGGTTCGCGATGTTCGAGGCGGGCGCGCATGCCTTCGGCGGCGTCGGGGCGACCCATGACCCGCAGATGCAGCTCGGTTTCGAGATCGGCGACGCGGGTAGGGTGATAGCCGCGAATCGCGGTGTCCCACAACAGTCTTTTGCTCAGCGCGGCGGACAGGGGGGCGACATTGACCGCCATGTCCCGGGCCAGTTCGAGGGCGGCAGGGAGTACCTCGGCAGCGGGCAGGCAGCGGCTGGCCAGCCCGAGGCGGACTGCCTCGTGACCGTCGAATGTCCGGCCGGACAACAGAATGTCCGCCGCTACCGCCAGGCCCGCGACGCGGGCCACCGTCCAGTGCGCCATCGCATCGGGCAGGACGCCGAGCCGCACCTGCGGAATGGAGAAGCGGGCGTCGGCGGCGACGAGGCGAATGTCGGCCTGCATGGCCAGCGTCATGCCGATGCCGATGGCGTGCCCGTTCACGGCGGCGATCACCGGTTTCCGCAGCGCGAATGCGGGCGGATCGACCGGAGAGGCGGAAAACGAGCTGCCATCGGGACTTTCGAAGGTGTCCGCACCGCCGGACAGGTCCGCTCCGGCACAGAAGGCGGGAGCGGCACCGGTCAGCACGAGCACCCGCACCGCATCGTCGGCGTCGAGGTCGCGGTACGCCTGCCCGATCGCGCGCCCCATGGCGCTGGTGAAGGCATTGCGGCGCTGTGGGCGGTCCAGGGTCAAAACCGCCACCCCGCCGTCGATTTCGACGCGCAGGCCGCTCATGAGGCGGCCTGCAGCGCGGCGATCAGGTCCATGACGTGTGCGGCGTCGACCTCGTATCCCGGGAAATAGCAGCAGATCCGGTCGGCGTAGGCACCGAAGCGAGCCACGATGGCGGCAGCGCAGTCTTCGGGTGTGCCGTGGACGGCCAGCGTCCGGAGCATCCGGTGATCGATGAGCTCGGTCATCGCGGTGACCTCGCCCCGCTTGGACAGGGCATTCAATTCCGGTTGCAGATCTCCCCACCCCTCCACGTCGAGCACCGAACGGTAGGCCGGAGTCGATCCGTAGAAGGCGAGCAATCGGCGAGCACCGTGGGCGGCGGCGTCCAGTTCGACCGCGGTCCGACCGGTCGCGACCACCACCTGCGGGTAGATCGCCAGCTCTGCCGCGTCGCGGCCGGCGCGCTCGAGGCCCTCCGCAATGGCGGGCCGGGTGCGCTCGCGGAAGTGGCGGGCGCTGTTGAACGGCATGACCAACAACCCGTCGGCGACTTCGGCGGCCACCCGGGTCATGATCGGACCCAGCGCGCCGAGGCAGATCTCCGGCAGCCCATAGGGATTGGGCCCGGGGTCGAAGGTCGGCGGCATGAGGGTATGCCGGGTGAATTCACCCTCGAAGCGCAGTGTCGTGCCGTGTTGCCAGGCACCGAGGATCGCCTTGACCGCCAGCACCGCTTCCCGCATCCGCGCCGCCGGCCGCGACCACTCACCGCCGTAACGCTTTTCGATGTGCGGTCGGGTCTGCGAGCCCAGCCCGAGCCGGAACCGGCCGCCGCTGAGCAGGTGTAGATCGTAGGCTGCGTGCGCCAGATGCAGCGGGCTGCGCGGCAGGGCGATGGCGACATTGGTCATCAGATCGACCGGTTCCGCGCCCGCCGCCAGGGCCAGCGACAGGAAGGCATCGTGCGCGCCCTCGAAGGTGAACAGTCCGTCGGCGCCGCATGCGACCAATTCGGCCGCCCGAGCGGCCATTTCGCCGGGTCGTCCGTCCAGCTGCAGATCGACCTTCATCGAGCCTCGGAGGGTGGCTGAAATTCTCTTTCCACTATTACATAGTAGCATGTTACGTTATTAGGGGTGTTCCAGATCACGCCTGCTTTCTGTTACGCAGCCCGGCCCATTTTCGGAATCCCCGGCGATCGGTCCGCAGTACGACCAGATGGTCAAATACGCGACCGCGCTGCGGTCGGGCACCTCCGAAAGTGACCCCTTACAGCAGATTCCTGCTGGACATGGACAGACGCCTGGACCTGACCGGACAAGCCGCTTGAATCCCTCGCAGCCGGGGGCACGCGCGCCCTCTGCGCTGTTCACCACGCCACCAATCCGACCCACACAATCGACAACCACCTGATCCCAAACTGGGCGAAAACGACCATTCGAGTCCCAGCGACAGCCACGCCGACCATCTTCTGGAACCCGCAGCTCGCACACCACACCCTTTGGGACACAACCCGTGTGCGATATTTACAGGACACGTGTGAATACCAGCGAAACGATCTGCGACCCAGTGCAATTGGTCCTCACCAGACTGCTCGACGGGCTCGTCGCGACTACCCGGATTCTGGCGCTACTGCACCGCGGTGCCGATCTTGCACTGCAGATTGTCCAACTTCTCGATCGCATCGGCGTATCCCGCACGGCCGTAGACCAATTGGTGGTCACCGTCTATGGCATCACCGTGGCCGCCGTCGAGAATCCCGAGGGCTGGCCCCGGAAGCACATCGAGTCGCTCATCGACCGCACCCTGGCATCGGTCGGCATCACCACTCCCGCCGGGGCGTGACACTCAGGCGCGACCAGTCGCCACGCCCTGGGACGCCATAACATACAGGGCATCGGCCAGGCCCGACACGAACGGCTCGACCTGCCCGCCGACGCGCAGTAGGGCGTGGAATGTCGTTGTGCCGGAGAGAATTTCGAAGAGGAGGTCCGGGTCGGTACCCGGCGCTATCCGACCATCGTCGACTGCGCCGCCGAGCAGTTCCGCGAATGCCTTGCGCACCGGAGCCCCAATGGTCAGCAACCGGCGGCGAGCCTCCTCGGTCTGCGAATCGGCGAGCAGTCCCGGCACCCCGGCGCGGGCGGCGGGACTGTCGGCGCGGGCCAGGAATATTCGCACCCAGGTCGCCAGATCGGCGCGCAGATCCCCGGTCGGCTCGGGTAGTGTGTGCGCGCCCGGCCCGTGGATGGCCTCCTCGAGCAGCGCCTGCCTGGTCGGCCAGCGCCGATAGATGGCGGGAGTGTTCACCCCGGCGCGCTTGGCAATCGCGACGACGGTCGTCTGCGGATAACCGACCTCGGCGAGCAAGTGGCGCGCGGCAATGAGCACGGCGAGGTCCTTGTCGGCGTCACGTGGGCGCCCGGGACGCCGCGGGGTATCCGAGGTCACAATTACATAGTAACCTGTTACGTTATTTGCCAGCGATCCACATCGTACCGGTGAGCCCTCGGATGATCCGTACCAGCGGATTCCAGGAGAAGGCGCCCGCTGGGCGAGGGCAGATCATGAGGTCACCCCTGGCTCGCAGTCCCGACGATCCCTCACCACCGTGGCAGCACTCGGCTCATCGGCGCTGCTCCTGCTCGTCTGCAGCTGTCTGCAGAACAATCCACCCGGCCCCGGATCGGATCAGACCACCGTAACGTCCGCGACCGTGAGTCAACAATCCACACGGCAGCGCAGCCGTGTCCACGCCATCGCCGTAGCAGTCGCGCTGTCCTACGCCGCGATCTCCGGCGCGACGCCGGCCTGGGCGGCCCCCGACTATCAGCCCGCCGGAACGGTCGAAGCCACCTACTACCAGGCGGGTCCGCATCCGGTGGCCACGCGGACCGGCACCGACTGCTGCACATCCACCCGTGATGGCTACGACATCTGGTACCCGGCGGACCTGGGCGCGACCGGGGCGCGCTACCCGATCATCACCTGGGGAGATGGCACAGACGCGCATCCTCGCCAGTACGACTACCTGTTGTCGCATCTGGCCTCCTGGGGTTTCGTAGTGATCGCGCCGGACATGACCAGCACCGGCACGGGTGCTCAAATGCTCGATGCGGTGACCTATCTGACCGAGCAGGACCGTGATCCGGCCAGCGTCTTCTACGAGAAGGTGGATACCCGGTCGGCGGGCGCAATGGGCCACTCCCAGGGCGGATTGGGCGCGCTCAACGCCCTCGCCCGTTCGAGGGGCGCAATCACCACGGCGGTCACCGTCGAGATGCCCTTGCAGGCCCTCTGCAAGGCATTGCCGCTCGTGCCCGGACAGGACATCTGCATCGACCCCACCACACTGACCTCGGGCTCGGTGCTGCTGGTCAACGCCACCGCGGACCCCATCTCCCCGTCGAATCAGCCAGCGCCACAGCAGCAGATCGGCCCGCAATCCATGCAGGGCTATTACGATGCGATGCCCGCTGGGCTGCCCAAGGCCAAGGCAGCGTTGATAGGCGCCAACCACAACGATATTCAGGGCCAGCCCGGGTGCACGAACTACGGGTGCACCGCCGGTGTGGACGGCTACCTCGGCTACCTCACCGCGTGGTTCATGGACCGGCTGCGCGGTGATTCCCACGCGCGCAGCGCATTCGCCTCCGGCACCGGCGAAATATTGCGCAACGCGCACTGGGCCGATCAGGCCAGCAACATCACGAACTGACCGACGACTAGGACTTTCATATGGACGACCGCATCGAGGAACTGCTGGCAAAGCTCGATCTGCCCGGCAAGCTACGACTGATCTCCGGAGCAAGCTTGTTCCGGCTGGCGGGTGATCCCGCCATCGGGCTCGCCGAAATGCCGGTATCGGACGGCCCGTCCGGTGTGCGCGGGGAGAACTGGGACGAGCGCGATCCCTCGGTGAGCCTGCCCTCGGGGACCGCCGTGGCGGCGACCTGGGATCCGCAGCTGCTCGACGAAGTCGGCGCGCTGATCGCCGCCGAGGCCCGGCGCAAGAACGTGTACGCGGTGCTGGGACCGACCATCAATCTGCACCGGTCGCCGGTGGGCGGGCGGCACTTCGAATGCTTCTCCGAGGACCCGGTGCTCAGTGGCGAGATGGCCGCCGCCTATGTCAGGGCGGTGCAGGAGCACGGGGTCAGCGCGTGCCCGAAACACTTCGTGGCCAACGACTCCGAGACCGACCGCTTCACCGTCGATGTCCGCGTCAGCGACCGCGCGCTGCGTGAGCTCTACCTGTACCCGTTCGAACGGGCCGTCGAGGCCGGCTCCTGGATGATCATGGACTCCTACAACGGCGTGAACGGCGTCGCCATGTCGGAGAATCCGCTGCTGGACGAACCACTCAAGGGCGCATGGGGATTCGATGGCGTGGTGGTGTCCGACTGGGGTGCCGTCCGCAGTACCGAGGGCGCGGCCGGGGGCACCGATCTCTGCATGCCCGGCCCCCCGATGCTGTGGGGTGAGCCGCTGCTGGCGGCGATCCGGTCCGGTGCGGTCCCCGAGTCCGCGATCGACGATAAAGTGAGACGGATCCTGCGATTCGCCGCCCGCGTCGGCGCGCTGGACGAATCACCCTGGCCCACCGTGCATTTCACCGACAGTCAGATGCGCGACGTGGTTCGCAACATCACCACCCAGGCCATGGTGCTGGTGCACAACGACGGAACACTCCCCCTACGCCAGGACACCGCAGTCGCATTGCTGGGCCCGGCCGCGACGGAACCGCGCATCATGGGCGGCGGCAGCGCGACGGTGATCCCGGATCACGTCAGCACTCCCCTGACCGGATTGGCGGCCGTACTGTCGGTGACGCATACACCGGGTTACCGCTTGGTCGAGGGGTTGATCCCCGCCCCGCTCGAGCTGATCACCGATCCCGAGACCGAAACGCCGGGAATGAATGTGCGGTACTTTGCGGGTGAGACCGAGATCGGCATCCGGCACCGCGCGACCGGCACCGTGATCATGCTCGGTGACGACCTGGCTACCGAGGCGACGCTGATCGAATTGCACGCGCGGGTGCGCGCCGATGTCGCGGGCGATTGGGAGATCGGTTTCGGTGGCACCGGCCCGGTGCGACTGGATATCGACGCAACGGTGGCGATCGAAGAGAACGTCACGATGACCGGGGGCGATCCGGCCGCGGCACTACTGAACCCACCGCAGCGGTCGGTGACCCGGACCCTCACCGTCGGCCAGGAAGTCGACGTGCGGATCGCCGTCACCGTCCAGGGGGCCATCCCGGGTCTGGGTGTCGTCATGGGCGTCACGCTGGGCATCAAGCGCCCGCAACGCTCGGAGGACGAAGAGTTCACGGCCGCAATCGAATTGGCGCGCACCGCCGAGGCCGCTGTGGTCGTGGTCGGCACCACCGAGCACATCGAGAGCGAAGGCAGCGACCGCACCTCGCTACGCCTGCCCGGCCGCCAGGACGAACTCGTCGCCGCGGTCGCCGCGGTGAATCCGCGCACCATCGTGGTGGTCAATTCCGGTGCTCCGGTAGAGATGCCGTGGCGCAACGATGTCGCCGCCGTACTGCTGGCCTGGTTCCCCGGCCAGGAGTTCGGCACCGCGCTCGCCGAAATCCTCACCGGCGTGGCCGAACCCGGCGGGCGGCTGCCCACCACCTGGCCCAAGACCATCGCCGAGGTCCCCGTCCTCGACACCACGCCGGCGAACAGCGTCCTCGACTACACCGAAGGCATCCATATCGGCTACCGCGCCTGGCTGCGCGCCGGCATCGAACCCGCCTACCCCTTCGGGCACGGACTCGGCTACACCACCTGGTCCTCCAGTGATCTGACGGTCTCCGGCCGCACGGCCACCCTCACCGTCCGCAACACCGGCGCCCGCACGGGAAAGCAGGTCTTCCAGGCATACCTGTCCCGACCGGACAGCGCCATCGACCGCCCGGTTCGCTGGCTCGCGGGCTTCACCACCGTCACCCTCGAACCCGGACAGTCACGCACCATCGACATCGAGCTGCCACAGCGCGCTTTCGAGCACTGGACCGAGCACGGCTGGGAAACCGAGCCCGGAGTCTTCACCCTTCATGTCGGCACATCGGTCACCGATCTTCCCCATACGGCGGACATGAACTGACCCATGCGGCCGTCCGCTCGTCCCCTTGCGCGGAACGAGCGGACGGCGGCGGGCGAACCGGCGCTCGATGGTGCGAATCCGACCCGAATCGGACCTGCGAAAAACCCGGGCCCTGATCACGGCCCGAGAATCCGGTGAGATAGTGCCGGCGCTGGACTGAGAACAGGCCGAAGACCTCGGTAGCGGCAGCTTCGCTTTCAGGTCGACCCCACCGACGGGGCGGCGGACCGTATGGCGGCATAGACGCATCCGAGCTCGGCCGTGACGGGCATGGGGATTGTGAACGGATACAGGTCGGCTCTGCCCATCGCTCTGGTGACCCGGTTGAGCATCAGCGACAACCGATGCCATTCGGACAGGATCGTCGCGACATCCGACTCGGTGTAGGAATTCCGAAGAACGATGCCGACGATACCGGCTTGCAGCGGGCGCAATAGGCACAACGCTCGAATATCTATTTCTTCGGATCGGCCGTGAACGGATCCGCGTCGGCCCCCTCGGTGAATCCGGACAAATTCATCTCTACACAAATGCGCATCTTCCATTGCGACTCGCGTCATACTTTGGTCGAAGCTTGCGGGCAACGCTCACCACAGCCGAATAACGATCCGACACCAACTAGTACAGAGGGATTCGCCATGAACAGCACCGAGAAGCGTTCGATACTGGCCCGTATCTCACCAATGCAGTGGTTTGCCCTCGCGGTGACGGTCTTGGCGGTCGTCTTCGTCGCCGAGAACCGCAGCAAGGTCTCCATCGAATTCCTGTTGATCACTATTCGTTCACCGATGTGGCTGATCCTGCTGACAATGTTCGTGATCGGATGGGTCACCGGTGTACTCACCATGCGCCGCCGCTCGAAGTAGTCACCCACCCGGATTGTCGTGTCGCGGAATCCTCCTGTCCAAACATACGAGGAGACGCGTAATTTCGGGAATGGCAGACCACTATCACCGGCGATTTACAGGAACACGATGCGGCGCACTCTGATTCGCCTTCGGCGCATTACGTCATCAACTTGACCACCACGAAAGCCGACGAACGGCTCGAGGCGGATCCGGGGCGATCGTCGAGGGTTCGACAACGTATTTTGGCACCGACCGGCGCAGGTCCGCGCACGCCGATCCCAGGGTGATCGGCGGCTTTGCGGCGGCAGACTATGCCACCGCCGCATCCACCGATCGCTGATACCGGCGGCAACGGGTCCACCCCACCGAATTTCGACCGGCGCGAAACCCGGTGGGGTTCAGGCTGTTACCAGCCGCAACCATTCCCAGTTCAGTTGTGTCACACAATCAAATGGTGGCCGCCCCGAGTTCAGCCTGCTGACCACGAGCATCATCGATAACAAGTCCGGAAGCGCTACCGGGCAGACGAGCCTCGATGGCCTCGATGATGCGTGGGCGGAGTTCGGAGGCGCTGATAATGGCGTCGACCGAACCGACCTCGACAGCGCGCTGAATATTGTGCACGCGGTCGAACTCTGCGGCGACATCGCCGAGCTTCTCCGCGCGGACCGACGATCGGACCTCGTCGAGTTCCGCGGTCAGGGCCGCGCGATCGGTACCGGATCCGTTGGCGGCGCGCGACTGCAGGTCCCGCACCCGGGGATCGGCCGCGGTCCGCGTGTTGACCTCAGCGGAGAACACCACTGCCGCGGCCGGAGCACCGCCGAGCACCGAGGCGAACGAGCCTTCCAGCGCGAGCACGGTCATATTCGGGTTCAGCGCCTTCGAGAACACCACAAACGCGCCACCGTGGTATCGCGAAATCACGCAGAACACAATGGGGCCTTGGAAGTTCACAATCGCGCGGCCGATCTCGGCGCCGTACTCCAGCTGCAGCTTCCGCATCGATTCGGGCGAGCCGTCGAAGCCCGACAGGTTTGCGAGCACAACCAGCGGCCTATTGCCACTAGCCGCGTTGATTGCCCGCGCGGCCTTCTTCGATGACTGCGGGAACAGGGTGCCCGCGGTGTAGGTGTCCGGGCCGTCGGTAGACGGGAATCCGCGCCGCGGGACCCCCCGTGACTCGATGCCGAGCAGGCACACCGGGATGCCGCCGAGATGCGCGTCCTGCACCACTGCCGTTTCGGCGTCGGCCATGCCGGCCCAGCGTTCCAGCACTGGGTGGTCCTGGTCGGAGAGTGCCCGCATCACGGTCCGGATGTCGAAGGGCTTCTTGCGGTCCGGGTTGGCGGTGGCGGAGAAGATCTCGCCGACGGTGGTGAAGTCACTGTCCGCCAGTACGTGCGGGAAGTCGGAGACATCCCGCTCGACGGGGTCGCTGGTCTGCGACCGCCGCGGCGCCTGCTCGCCCGGTGCGACGTAGGTGTGGTCGTAGTGCGACATCAGCACGTCGCGCGCTGCGGTCAGATTCGGCGCCCAGTACTGCGCTTGCCCGTTCGGACCCATCACCCGGTCGTAGCCACCGATGCCGAAGTTGTCCTCGGCCGACACGCCACCGGAGAAGTCCAGCGACTGCTTGCCGGTCAGCACCATCGCGGAGTCAGGCGTCATTACCAAGATGCCCTTGGTGTGCATGAGCATCGTCGCTTCGGCGTTCCAGTACGGCTGTGCACCGACATTGATGCCTGCGACCACGATGTTGATCTCACCGCCGTCCTGGGTGAACTCGACGATCCGCTTGAGCGCAGCCGCCACCCAGTCCATGTTCTCGGTGCCCGACGCCATGGAGATCCGAGCGCCGGAGGACAAGGCATACCACTCCAGCGGTACCTGCATCCGCTCGGCCAAGTCCAACGCGGCGATCACGCGGCGGCACTCCGGTTCCGACAGTGCGCCCAGCGACTTCGTCGGATCACCGAGCAGGATCACCCTGGTGATGCCCTGTGGATGCTGCGGGGTCGGGGTGGTGACCACGCCCGCGACGATCGCTGCGGTGTTGCGACCCTTGGGTCGGTCGACCGGCACCAGTGTGTGGTCGGCGTCGAGGTCGTATTCGGCGAAGTCACCGAGCAGACCGGTCAGCTCGTAGGGGTACACGGTGTTGCGGCTGCTGGCCCGCAGCACTTTCTGTCGGTACTCGTCGATCGGCTCGACCGGCTCGTCGGACCGTTCGCCGACGGTCACTTCGGTGGCGTCGAAGCCGATATGCACCGCGACCTTGATCAGCTCGCCGGTGTTGGGATCGCGCTGACGCGCGATGAGCAGGATCTCCTCGAGCCCGGCGCCCGCGGTCGTCGGCCGCACATGCTGGACGACCGTTTCCAGTTCGGCAGGGGTGACATCGATCGGCGGCCAGATGTACATCACGATGCGGTTGGTGTTGAAGCGTTTGGCCGACGGCCGCTGCGACTGCGCACGGCGGATCGAGTCGAGGCAGGTGGCGATGGTGGCCTCGGCGGTCGGCAGCGCGAGCAGCCGGCCGTCGTGCTCGCGCAGTGCGGCCAGGTCACGCACCTGCGCAAACGCGATGAGGCGATCGTCTGCCGGGTTCTCTTTCGCGACGCATCGGAACAGGTAGACCTCCTCGTCGTCGGAGGACGGCAGGCGGGTGAGGTCGAACTTGCGCAGCCGCTGCATCTGCATCCGTTGCGCGATGTACGGGTGCAGGCCGCGGATCAGTCGCTCTTCGGCCATACCAGTGGCAGATGGGCGGAAGGTGAAGTGGTGGTGCATCACCGCACCGCCGCTACCGGCGACGGTGGCGGTGATCCGGTGCACCTGGTTCGGCATCCGGTGCGCGCTGAGGGCATCGTGCAACGCCGCTGCCATCGCATCGAAGTCCCCTGGCTGCTTCTCCCAGCTGAGGTAGATATCGGCGTCGATGGACGCGGCGCCGGTCGCCACTTCGGTGAGTCCGCGCAGCGCGGTGCCGAGCGCGTCGAAGCTCACCGCCGCGGAGACCAGGCTCAGGCCGCGGCGCTCGGCGATCACAAATGTGCAACCGCCCACGTCTTGGGTGCGAACGCTGGTGAGGCCCTTGTTGCCGTAGTACCGCCGGGTCAGCACCTCCAGCATGACCGTGTTGTCCAGGTTGCCGCGCACCAGCCGTTGGCCGAGCAACCGCACCAGCGGCTCGGTGCTGCGCACCATGTCGGCAATGTGCTCGGCGCGATCGGGCGCGTCCGGGTGCGCGTCCAGGTGGCGCAGGTGCCTGCGGATGTTGGTGTATGCGCGAGCACGATTACGCCGCAGCAACGGATGGCCGTACCAGGCGTACACCACACCGCGGGCAAGGTCGGCGATCACGGGGAAGCGCACCTGCGTCGCGGCCACCAGCCGCTCCAGCGCCAGGCCGACGGGCTCGCGCAGCGCCGCATCCGGCATCGGCTCCTGTAGCCACTCGCGCAGCAGCGTCGTGATAACGGTGACGGTGTCGGACGGGCGCTGCTGGGCGAGGAAGATCCGGAAGACCGCGGCTTCGAGTTCGGGCGAACGTTCCAGATCGGTGACACCATAGTGCCCGAGCGCGTTGGCGAGCTTGGCTTGGAACGACTCCGGCAGCCCGGCCCGCTCGACGTCGAGGCTTTGCAGGTAGGTGTGGAAGTACTCGCGGGCGCTGTGGACGTGGCTGTGGCTGCCCTCCTCATCCGACGAGCGGTTGTGGCTCAGTTCTGCGAGGTCGGCGAACACCGCTACGAGTTCGAGTTCCTCGGCGAGCGGTCGGTGGCCATCCTTCAAGGCCGCCCGGCGCGCGGTGAGGTAGTCGTCGAGAACTCGGCGGTCGTCGTGCGGGTCGACGTCGAACCCGAGCAGCAGGCTGCGCAGGTCCTCCTGACCGCGGGTCGTTCGCTCGTGCGGTTGGACTTGCGCGGACTCGACGGGCAGGTCCAGCTCGACGGACCCGACCGCGGTGGTGTCCTCGGCTTCGTCCTCATCGGCGAGCGGTTCGAGCCACAGCAATGGTGCACCGGTCTCCACCTGGGTGCCGACGGACACGACGCATTCCTTGAGCCGCGCCTTGAACGGCGCGCGCAGCACCGTCTCCATCTTCATGCTCTCCAGCACCAGCACCGGCGCGCCGGCCTCGACCTCGGCGCCGATCTCGAGCGGCGTGGCGACAACCAGCGCGGGGGCGGGTGAGCGGACGACGCCGCCCTCGTCGCGGCTGATCCGATGTGTCACACCGTCGACATCGACGAGGTGGATCGGCCCGTGTGTCCCGGTGATCAGGCGGTACCTGCTGCCGTTGACCAGAATCTGCCCGGTGTGGTGATCGAAGCGCTCGAGATCGACGTCGGCGGTGCGGATGTCGCCACCCGCCTCGATACCGATGCGGAACCGGTGCGCACCGATGCGTGCGACGCGTACGCGGTAGCCGACGCCGCGCAGTTTGAGGTCGAGCGGTCGGCCGCTTGCGTGTTGCACCTGAGGACGTCCGCCGGAGGCCGTGGACAGCAGCCGGTGCCGCTCGACGCGCTCCTCCTCCTCGTACGCATCGATGGCGGCGGCGGCCAACGCGATGGCGGAGTGTCGGTGCGACACGAGCCGGCCCGCACCGCGGACGCGGTCGATCCAGCCGGTGTCTGCGCTGGCGTCGATCACTTCGGGCTGGTTCAGCAGGTCGAGCACGAAGCTCTTGTTCGTTGCGCCGCCCTCGATGATCACCCTGGTCTGCGCCATTGCCCGGCGCAGCCGGCCCAGCGCTTCCTCGCGGTTACGGCCGTAGGCGATGATCTTGGCGATCATCGAGTCGAAGTCGGCCGGAATGGTGTCGCCCTCGCTGACGCCGGTGTCGACGCGGATGCCAGGCCCGGCAGGCAGGTCCAGCCGCGCGATGCGGCCCGGGGCGGGCGCGAAGTCGCGGTCGGGGTCTTCGGCGTTGAGCCGGGCCTCGATGGCGTGCCCGCGCTCGGCCGGCGGGTCACCTTCGAGCCGGCCGCCGGAGGCCACCAACAGCTGCGCCCGAACGAGGTCGAACCCGGTGGTGTACTCGGTGATCGGGTGTTCGACCTGCAGGCGAGTGTTGACCTCGAGGAATGCGAAGAGCTGGTCACCGGGGTGGTAGAGGAACTCGACGGTCGCCGCACCGCGATAGTCGACCGCGATAGCCAGCCGCTCGGCCGATGCCTTGAGCTCGGCTGCCTGCTCGGGACGCAGTACCGGTGACGCGGACTCCTCGATGACCTTCTGGTTGCGCCGCTGCACCGAGCAGTCGCGAACGCCGAGCGCCCACGCAGTGCCCTGGCCGTCGGCGATTACCTGGACCTCGACGTGCCGGGCGCCGGTGACCAGCCGCTCCAGGAATACGACGCCACTGCCGAACGCCCGCGCGGCCTCCTGCCGGGTGCGCTCGTAGGCATCGACGAGCTCTGCGTCGTTCGTGATCACCCGAATGCCGCGCCCGCCGCCGCCTGCGGTCGCCTTCAGCATCAGCGGGTAACCGATCTCGGTTGCGGCTGTCAGGGCGGCTTCCACGGTCTCGACCGCACCGCGGCTCCAAGGCGCGACCGGCACACCGACCTCCTCGGCGATCAGCTTCGCGCCGATCTTGTCACCGAGCTTGCGCATGGCGTCCGGGCTGGGGCCGATGAAGGTGACTCCGATCTGTTCGCACAGCTCCGCGAAGGCCGGGTCTTCCGCGACGAAACCCCAGCCGACCCAAGCGGCGTCGGCTTCGGTCTCCACCAACGCACGTTCGAGCGCCTTCAGATCCAGGTACGGGCGTGCGGACGCCGGACCGAGGTCGTAGGCGATGTCGGCCTCGCGCACGAACGTCGCGTTCCGGTCGACATCGGTGTGCAGTGCGACGGTTTCGATCGGTCGCGCAGTCTCCGCGGCCAAGTCTCGGACGGCGTTGATGAGGCGCATGGCGGCCTCTCCCCGGTTCACGATGGCAATGCGGCTGAACACTCGCGAGTCCTTCCTTTCCAGAGCGCTGGCCCGATCGACGGGCGAGGGGTTGCAACTCTCGGTCACGCGTAGTGTGCACCTCTATTGCGCTCAGGTACACAGCGTGTGGGTGTTACTCGCACGTATCGTTGGAAATGCCTCATGTGAGGCCATGTCAGCGGTGGCGGAATTCCACAGCTAGCGGCCGACAGCGTAGCTGAGCAGGGCGTCGATGAACGTATTCGAACGAGAGCGGGGGCGTCGATCCGCGACCAGCACGTGCCAGCTGCATTGACCTGCAATGTTTCTCTTATTTCCGGGCCACGCGACGGCGGGCCGTATCCGATCGGCAGGGGCGCCCGAGAAGCTCTGAGCGCTCCGCCGCAGTGGAGGAAGTGATCTGTGTGGCCGACATTCTCGATGTACTGCACGCTCGCTGCGCTGAGATCGCGGGCGAGGCGATCCTCTCGGGAGAGGAGCATCCCAACCTCACACTGACCACACGCGAGGTGGCGGACCTGCTCAACCGCATGGCCGACCTACACCGTCGCTACCATGACATCGACCTCGCTTACCGTGAACTCGACCACCGATACACCGTGCTGCACCGAGCGGCCGGCGAAGCCACCGTATCGCTGGAGAGGATCCGCGCCGCGCTGGAGCAGCGCACCGCGCACCCGGAAGCCCAGCTACGCCAGGCATGCACCATCGCCCGTTTCGCTGCCCAGAACCTCACTGCCACAAGCCTGGACACTGAAGGAGCAGGGAGTTGATACCCCCGCGCGGTAGCTGGTTCGTGTTCTCGCATGCCAGGACATCCACTCAAGCCTCTGGTCGCCGACGCTCTTGCCGAATTCGTGCTCTGTTGTGGGATTTCATTCCCGACCCACGGAGGTGAAAGACATATCCGCGTAGCGGTTTCCGGCGACCTGTCCCGCGATCGGTTCCAACACCGCGAGCTCGGCGGCGGTCAGCGCGATGGTCGCGGCCGCTACGTTATCGGCCAGCCGGGCGCGGCGGCGAGTGCCGGGGATCGGAACAACCGACAGGCCGTGCACGGTGGCCTGTGCGTGCACCCAGGCGAGCGCGACTTCTGCGAGGGTGATGCCGCGGGCGTCCGCGATGGCGCGCAGCGGGGCGAGTAGTTCGGTGTTGTGAGCGGCGTTGTCGCCGGAGAACCGCGGCATGGTGTGCCGGAAATCCTTCGCATCCGCCGATTTACCTGCGGGGGTAAAGGAACCGGTGAGGAATCCGCGGCCGAGCGGCGAGTACGGCACGAATGCCACGCCGAGTTCCGCGGCGGCGGGCACCGCAGTGCGCTCGACATCCCGGGAGAACAGCGACCACTCGGACTGTATGGCCGCAATCGGGTGGACGGCATGGGCCGCACGCAGTTCGTCACCGGTCACCTCGGATAAACCGAGCGCCCGAACCTTGCCCTGCGCAACCAATTCCGCCATCGCGCCGACCGATTCTTCGATCGGCACCTCCGGATTGCGGCGGTGCATGTAGTACAGGTCGATGGTGTCGGTACCGAGCCTGCGCAAGCTGGCCTCCACCGCATTGCGGATGTAGGCGGCGGAGTTGTCGATGCCTCTGTAGGTGGGATCGTCGGCCTTGCGGACGATGCCGAACTTGGTGGCCAGTACCACCCGGTTCCGATTGGCCTCGACGAAATCGCTGAGGAACTCCTCGTTATGGCCGGAGCCGTACATGTCGGCGGTATCGAACAGGGTGACACCGAGTTCCAGTGCGCGATCCAGGGTCGACCGCGACTCGGTCAGGTCGGCGGTTCCGTAGAACTCGCTCATCCCCATGCAGCCGAGTCCCTGCACACCCACCTCGATGCCGGTGCTGCCGAGCGTCGTAGTGGGAAGCGTATCGGTGGAGGTCATGTCGTGATCCCTTCGTGGTAGCGCGGGTGAGAGATACCGGACGGACCGCCGAGACTTCGCCCTCGCGATTCGCTCACCACACTCGCTCTTCTCGTTGAACATCGACGACGCTATCCACCTGGAGTGCACTCGAAGCAAGGCCTGGTGCTCAGAAAAGTGGAACGTCGTCGAACGGGCGATTTGATCGACGCTCACGCCCCGACCGTGCTGCTTGCGGGCCTCCCTGCCTACGGCAACCGAGCGAATGACCTGCTTCGCGTCGACACACTACGAAGCGGTAGCCGGTCTCGAATCTCTATAGAGCTGTTGGGTTTTCGGCATCGCATAGACGACAACGCAGCATTGGAGCCGGCGAGATAACCCTGTCCTCGGAACCAGTTCAATCCAGTCACGACGGATCGACAGCGGCCGCCGCTACCGCGTCGCTCGGGTGCCGGTGAGCTCCGCTGTCGAGCCAGGGCGCAGACGAGGACGATTTCCCGGACCGGCCAGAAGCGAGTCGACAACGAACATGTCCGCATCGTGCTCACCGCTCGTTGCTGTCAGCCCCCTGTTTTATGGTGGCGGTCATGGTCGATATCGCGGTGCGCAGCCAGGTGCCCGGCATGTCCGGTGATGATCTGCCGGCGGTGCTGGTACGGCTGGCCGACGATCGCACGATAGTGCGGGAGCTGATCCGGCGTGCGGTCGAGGAGCAGATCCGGGAGCTACGCACCGATGCGGCACGCTGTCGGCGGATGCTCGACCGCCAGTACCTGTCCAACACCGACCTCCGGACGCAGGCCACCAATGGTGCGATCAGAATGCCGCAGCAGGCGCCGGCGGACCCGGACGTTACCGAGGAGGTGGCCCGGGCGCACCGGGCCTTCGCCCGGGGCACATTCGTGGTCTTCGTCGACGGACGGCAGGTCGTCGACCTCGACGAGGAGGTCGTGCTTCGGCTCGGTGCGCCGGTGGTGTTCCTGCGGCTGGTCGCGCTGGCGGGAGGCTGATTGCGATGGAGCGATCCATACCAGAGATCTACCTCGACGTCGTCCGCGAACAGCGTGAGGCGCTGTGGCGGCTGGTGGACCAGGCGCGGGTCCTGGCGAAGGCCGGCGACCTGGCGGGCTTGTGGGACACCGCCGAGGTGATCCGGCTCCGGATCGAGCACGGCGACGACCAGACGATCGGCAATCTGGCGCCACACGTGGGCGACATCGTTTCGGAGCTCGACGATCTCTACGACGCCGGCTTCCCGGTCGACCGGCCGGACGACGTTACCGGCCTGCTTGCCGCGCCGTGGCCGACGGCACACCGGAAATCTCTGCTGGCCGCCGCCCTGGGGAGCGACGTCCGGCACCGGCAACTGCTGGACGAGATCGCAGAACAGGCCATCGCCGCCACCGACACCCACCTGCTGCGGGTGCTCGTGTTCACCCCGCTCGGCACCCTGCGCCGGGAGACCGTGGCGCAGATTCTCGACACGCTGCACCGAGCCGGCGCCCTTGACGCCACCGTGGTCGAACGGGCCTTCACCGACGACCGCTACCTCGGCTACGCCATCATCGGCCACTCGCCGACCGGCGACGCGACCAGCCCGCCGCTGACCTGCGCGGACACCGTACGGAAACACGTGGATGCGCTGACCTGGCGGCTCGTCTCCGCACCAGCCCCCGCCGACTGGGACGAGCTGCCCAAGGTGCTGGTACCGCGCGGTCTGCGGTTTGCTCGTGCGGCGCTGTCCTGGCACGGCGACCAGCGGGTGGCCGATCACCTCGGGGCGGCGGAACTGACCGACGAAGAACGCACCGCCCTGCTCGACCTGCTGCGGGATCGACCCGTAGAGGAACAGCGCCGGGCGTTCGGATGGCGGCTGCGCGCCGATGACGCCGACACGCTGCTATCGCTGTTCGACCTGGAACGCGCCGCGCCATTGCTGCGCCTGATCCGGGCGATGCCAGTCGGCGAAGCCACCCGCCAGGACCGGGCGGTCCTCCTCGCCGCGATCGAGAACGCCGGCCCGGACGCCGCCCGGCGCCTGCTGGAACTCGAACCCAATGAGCTGGTCTCCGCGGTCATGGGTGGCAACCGCGCCCAGGTGGTGAAGCGTGTCGAACACAATGCGCTGCAGGGCATCGCCGCGTTCGGGATGCTGCCCCTCGCTCCGGACGAGACGGTCCTCGACCGCTACCTGGCGCTGCGCGAGTCTGCGAAGAAAGGTGCCAAGCTCGGCCCCAACCGCAGACACAGCCACGCCGCCGCGATCGCGGTCGCCCTCGACCACCTGGCGCAGGTGGCAGGCGTTCCGGAGGCGAGCCGCCTCGAATGGGACTGCGAGGCACGCATCGCCACCGAGACCCCCACGGAATTGGCGGTCGGCGACTACCGGATCGCGTTGCAATTCGACGGCGCCGACCCGACGATGGCAGTCAGCCGGGCGGGCAAGGCGCTGAAGTCGGTGCCGGCCACCGTCCGCGCCGACCCCGGCTACCAGGGGCTTCGTGAGCATCAGGAGCGACTGCGGGACCAGGCTCGCCGGATGCGGACCGGGCTGGTGGAGCGGCTGGTCGCCACCGCCGGGACGCTGGCGCCGGACGAGCTGGTCCGACTGCTGTCGCTGCCCGCCGGTGCGGCGATGTTGCCCGCGCTGCTCTGGCGGGACCGAGCGGGCGTGATCGACCTGCTCGACCAAGTCGACACCACCGGCCCGGTCACCGCCGTCCACCCCGTCGAACTGCACGAGCGCGGGGTGCTCGCCGACTGGCAGGCGGAGATCGTGCGGCGTCGCCTCCGACAGCCGATCAAGCAGGCGTTCCGGGAGCTGTATTTGCTCACTCCGGCCGAACGCGAGGCGGGCGACGTGTCGCGGCGGTTCGCCGGTCAGACGGTCAACGGCCGGATTGCGGGCCAGTTGCTGTCCGGTCGGGGCTGGTTCACCCATGGTGAGTACGACGACCATCAGGCGACCCGCGTCGTCGGCGACGGCCTCATGGCGGCGCTGCGCTGCGACTTCCACGGCTACTTCGGTACGGGGAACGTCCTTGTCGGTGAGGTCCGCTTTCTGATCAGCGGCCCCCGTGGCCCGGGCCGTTACGGCTCCCCGACCGGCGCGGGCAGTGTCGGTGGCACGCCAGTGCCGCTGGTCGACGTTTCGCCGGTGGTGTTCTCCGAGGTCATGCGAGACCTGGACTTGGTGGTGTCGGTCGCCGGCACCGAGCCGGAGTTGTACCTGTCGCCGGCGCAGGCGGCGAGTCGGGCGCAGGTGCTCGCGGCGCTCATTGCCGACCTGGGGCTGGCCCGCGTCACCGTCGAGGGGCACTCGGCCGTGGTGCGGGGCACCCGGGCAACCTATCGGGTGCACCTGACCAGCGGCAGCATCCACGTCGACCCGGGCGGCTACCTTTGTGTGGTGCCTGCCTCGTTCGGCACCACGGCGCACCGGCGGCTGTTCCTGCCGTTCGCCGACGAGGACCGGATGACGAGCGTCATTCTGAGCAAAGTGCTCCTGCTCGCCGAGGACAAGAAGATCAGCGACCCGTCGATCCTGACTCAGCTCGATTCCCTCACTGGCAAAGCCCCGACCTGACGTGACCCGTGCGGTGGCGTGAGCTTGGACGAGGTCATCTCAGCGGAAGTACGGGTATTCCTGGACCCAGTGGAAGCCGCGGCTGCGCAAGGGGAAGGAATCCAGGTCGACCTGTTGCAGGGCGATGCTCACCGACCGGCTGTTCAGTTGTCCGGCCATGGCAAGACGATCCGGTGCGGGCTGGTCGAAAGTGAAGGCGCCCAAGGGGGTCGGCTGGGTGCCGGGTGCTGTGGGTAGCAGCACCATGGCGATTGTGTGTGCGCTGGTGTCGACTATGGCGATCACCGGTACCAGCGTGCCGTCCATTCGCTGGATGGTCGCGTTCTGCCGATCGAAAACAACACGCTGCCAACGAATCTCATCAGTGACCAAGGCCGGGACCTGCTGGCCGTCGAGGCTGAACTCTGCCACCGTCCAGATCCCGTACAGCGGTGGCTCCTTGCTACCCGCGCCGTGGTCACGGTACGCATCCAAGCTCGAGTACGCGCCCGAGACGAGCAGCCAGATACCAAGTGCGGCTTGTAAACCCACCGCGATCCGATTCCCACGCGCGCTGCGTAGCAGCGGGCGCCGAGTCGAGCGATCAGCGGGCCGGTCGAGCACCAGCACATTCGCCAGCCTGCGCGCCTCCGGAGCCAACAGCATCGAGCACAGCAGCATCAGGTGAAATGCCAGGATCTTGGCGGGGACGTCGTAGGTCATGTTCAGCACGAACACCTGCATCGTGCACACCAGACTCAGCAGCGCGCCCACCGTCGTCGTTCTCGGAAGGAAGAGCAGCAGTCCGCCGACCAGTTCCGCAGTGCCGAGCAGGATCTCGTACGGCTGCGACACTCCGACCTGGCTCCACAACACGGCCATCGGACTGAAATCCCCGTACGGCTCGAGCAGCCTGGCCAACGCCGGCGAGGGCATCTGGTTGGGGATAACTTTGGAAAGCCCGTAGACCAGCATCTCCACGGCAAGGCATAGCCGGACGAAGAGCAGGAACCAACTGCTCAGCACCACATAGTTCGGCCGGCGCCGATCGAGAACGGTCCATAGGACAGTCGCAACCACCGCGACGACCAGGATGCAGAACAGCAGCACCCACAGGAACGTCTGGTCACCACTGATCGAATCCTCATGCGCGGCGGCGTCTGTGCTGAACACATGCTCGCCGGTCCATTCGACGAGGGGACGCCACAAGCGTGCGAGCCAGAACGGCGTCGAGTCCGGCAGCAAGCGGCCCACCAGCCCGAGGAACTCAGAGATGATCCGGGGGTACACGAGGCAGAACAGCCCGAAGTACACAAAGCAGAGCCGAAATATGATGCGGACGAACGGGTTCCAATGCTGGACGCTGGTTTCGGGCGGCGGCTCGGCGCCTACCCGATCGTCGACCGACTCTGTACCGACCGCTGCCACTCGCATCCTCACCGTATTCGCCACAGCCCCCGCCTGAAGGTATCGAACCAACCAGGTCCGTCTCAGGAAAACCCCGATCTCCGGTCAACGGTCGGCGCGATGTTCCGATCAGGCGGGGCGTTTACGTCCGGACGGGCAATGCGGTGTCGCGGTGCGCGTGCTTTTGAGGAGGCCGAAAGTTTTGTAGGCGATCTAGCCACCCGCCGGCGAGCTCACCATCGACCGGTGATTGCTGGCCCCAACGCCGCCGACAACCAGAACGGGATCTTGATCAGAAGACCCATCAGCGCCAGCGCGCCAGCAGGCTCGCGATCCCGCTGGGGGTGGCCCGAAGATTAGAAACCGCCAGGGGGACAGTAGAACTCGCGCACTGACGGGGAAGTATCGACCAGCGGTTGGTTCGTCGGTTGATCGACGGCAAGGTGTTAGGGCGAGCAGTTCGCCTGTGATCGAGAGTTCGGCAGTAGGAGACCGTCGATTACCTGGCGCATCTTCCGGATGCTGTCGGAGTCGCCGAGGCGCAGCGCGATATTGGTTGCGTTGAGCATGGCGTCGATCTGGAAGACGGCCAGGTCGATATCAGTTTCCAGGAGCTGTCGGTCGGCGGCAGCCCGCTCGAGTTGTCGCGCGAGGGTGTCGAGCCAAGCGCGGCGTTGTTGCAGCAGTGCGTCGCGGATCTGTCCGGGGTGGCTGTCGAACTCCGGCATAGTGGCGCCCCAGAAGCAGCCGCCGGGAAACAGCGGCAGCGCGGCATAGGCGATCCACCGCTCGATCAACATACGCATCCGGGCCGCGCCCTCCGGTGCCGCCTGCGCCGGACGGATGACCGCGCCGACGAAGACCTCGCGTGCCGTTTCCACCGTGGCCAGCTGCAGACTTTCCTTGGTGCGGAACAGTGTTTGAATTCCCGGTTTGCTGATCCCGAGGTCATCGGCGAGACGTCCGAAGCTGATCCCGCCCAGGCCGTACAGCGACGCGATATCGACTGCGTGCCGGGTGATGAACTGGCGCGATCGTGTCCCACGCTGCCGACGCCGATTACCGGTTCGGTCCTTGTCAGGTTGCGGGGCGTCGTGCTCGGTCGTCATTCCATCGACCTCTCGGTATCTGGTGAGACCGGCAGGAGCCAGCCGAAAAGGACCACAGCGGCGGTGACTCCGATGATTTCGGCGAGTACGAAGCCGGGGACATCGGCCGGACGGATGCCGGAGAAGGTGTTCGTCAACGCCCGGGCAACCGTCACGGCGGGATTGGCGAAGTCGGTCGGCGTGAACCAGAACGCGGCGCCGATATACGTGGCGACCACCCCGGCCACCTTCGAAGGACGGGTCCGCGAGCACACCCACACAGCGCCGACCAGACCGAAGGTCGAGACGAATTCACCGAGCAACTGTGCCCCGCCGTGGCGTGGCGAGGTGGACCACGACCAGACCGGTTCACCGAACATCAGGTCCGCCACGGCAACTCCGGTGACAGCGCCCCACACTTGCGCCGGCACATAGGCGATGGCAGTGCGTCGGGATATGTCGCCGCGGACGGCCAGGGCCGCCGTCACCACCGGATTGAAATGCGCGCCCGACACCGGGGCGAACCATTCGATCAGCGCGAACAGCGCCGCCGCAGTGGCCAATGCGTTCACCAGCAGAGCGATGGCGGTGTTCCCGCCGGCGAGGCGCTGGCCGAGAATGCCCGAGCCGACGACAGCGGTGAGCAGAAACCCTGTGCCGAGCGCCTCGGCCACCAGCCTCCGAGGCAGTGAAAGCTCCTGTGCCGCAGCGGCGGCCACGGTCGGTGTGTGCATCACAGCACGCGCTCGACGTGGTAGGCCACACCGCCGTCGACCAGATACCCCGTCCCGACGGCGACGACATCGTTCAGCCAGGCGTACCGGGTCGATCCGGTTTCGAACAGCGGATTCGTCCGGAAGTAGTAGCGTGCCGGGTCGATCCGGAATCGGGTGGCCGGGTCGGCCATCTCGGCGCGCACTTCCGGCGGTATCACCCAGCGGCCTTGGTAGGTCATGTGCACCAGCTCGTCGTCATCGGTGCGCAGCGTTAGCCGAACGTCCAGCAGCATCGTCCCGTCGGGACGGAACAGCGCCCAGTCGCCACCGCCGGCCACCACCTCGCCGCGTAGCCCGGGTCCCTCGAACGATCCACCGGCCGCGCCGAAGAGCACCCTGCGGCCGAGTGCGCCACCGTTGCCGAATTCCAATCGCGGGTTCAGATCCACGACTATGTCGAAAAGTGGTGCGGTTCTGATTGTTTCGACGGCCTTCGCACGCGCGTGCACCGTCATCGCCGGTCTCCCACCGTGCTCGTCCTGCGGACGGTATCGCCGAACAGTTTGTGCCGCACCGCATCCGTGGACACGCCCGATTGCGCGCACAGGCTGGACAGGTCGAAGAAGAATCGTTCGTTCGCAATCAGGTCGTCTGCGAAGGTAAATCGGATGAACACCGGCACCTCGGCGCGCTCGCCGCTCGGAACGACCCCGAATCGGTTGCCGGTCATGGTCATTCGCGCGATGCCCCAGCACACCAGCGACTCGCCGTCGTCGGCGTGCCCCTCCAGATCGACGTGATAATCCGGGAACGTCGCGAAGAACCGTGCCAGGGCCTGCTCGTTCTCCGCCAACCCGCGGGCCGTGGTCCCGAATGCCAGGTTCTCCAACACCATTTCGGGGTGGAGCAGCCGCAATGCCGCAGGCAGGTCCTGCCTGCTCTTCGCAACGGCCAGGACCTGCGCGAGCTCGAACATGCGGTGACCATCCATGGTGAACATCCTTCGATCGCTGTCGATATCGAGTCGTGGCGACCCGCCAAACAAAACATACAGTCGACCGTATGTAATATCAACCACCTAGCCGACCACGGAAGGCAGCAGGCAGCCGAACGTGAGGCGTGGCCAGAAGAGGGTGTCGCGCACGCGTAGTGGCCGGTAGCCGTGCTGAGTGCCGAACGTGCTCGTCGACGGGCCGACGCTCGTTGTGGCCGATACCGGCGCCGCAGCCCTTCCGCCCAGCATGGGCGTGCGACAGATTTGTCGGTAGCCGAATGCGATCTTGAATCGAATCCGCTGGTCATGATGGGCATGCCGTCGCGGTCCGGTTGCGCGGTGTCCAGATCTGGTCTCAGCAAACCTGTAGCGAGAGTCACGCACGAACGCTAGGAACACCCCGATGGACACCTCGTAATTGCGGGCTGCGGACATCGCAATCGACGCGCTGCCACTGCGCAGGTGATCAATGGGCGCCTCGCCTTCCTCCGGTGTCCACTGCCACGGAAACAGGCCTGCGTGTCGATCCAGTCGTCGTTCTTCGGATATGCGATCGAATGTCATAAATAATGCGTGGTGTTTCACAGACAAATTCCGCAACCATGTCCGGACGGCGAAGACATAGTGTGCACTAATATCTCCCGGCCTACTAGACAGTGTCGTGGTGGAGTCGACTCCCCAGTTATCGAGAACTGGACGAGCGGGCGCACGGCGGCAGTCGTTCCGAGCTCTCATCTGGCGCCGGGTGACAGGGCGCTGCTTCTTTATCGTCCTGGGTTGCATTTCGACGCAGGGTTTCTTGGTGCGCCGATGGCTGGAGCGGTTGTCGTACCCGCCCCGGTACCGGATAGGGCATGAGCGGCCGACAATGCTGAAACATTCAATGGTGCAACAGGTTCCATATTCGCGAGCGACATCTCACGCCGTGTCGCCGACCAACTCCCGCCGCACGCAATGCACGCCGACGTCCGACAATGGCCACCGATGGGAGCACTGAACGGCATGGCAACGGTCGCGACTTCATCGACCAGGCCCGCAAGCTGACGAGCAGCAGACGAATGTCATTGCAATGGAAGACGAAACGACGCGAATCATCGCAATTGAGTAAGGCTCCGGCTGCATCGTCCTCAGCAGCGACAAAAGGAGTAAGCTCAATCCATTCGGTGTCGATAACATCGAAATGTTGATGAACAAGTAGTAGCAAACGACGGCGTCCAGATGCCGAGTCGACCGAAACCTCCCACGCCAGCGAATTGTCGACCGAACAGAGCAACCGAGGAGGCATCATGACAGTGGTCCAGAACTTCATCGACGGCAAGCTCGTCGACTCGGTCGGCGGTGCGACGATGGCGCTCGTCGACCCTGCCACCGGCGACCAGTACGGCACCGCTCCAGCGTCCAACGAGCAGGACATCGACAACGCGTATGCAGCGGCGGCCAAGGCGTTCAGCGACTGGAAGCGCACGACGCCGTCGCACCGCCAGAAGGCGCTGTTGGATTTCGCCGACGAGTTGGAGAATGTCGCCGAAGCGCTTGTCGAGGCAGAGGGCCGCAACACCGGCAAGCCGAACCACGTCACCTTGGCCGCAGAGATCCCCCAGATGCTGGACCAGACCCGATTTTTCGCGGGTGCAGCACGGGTACTCGAGGGCAAGTCGGCCTGCGAGTACCTGGCCGGCCATACATCGTGGATCCGCCGGGAGCCGGTCGGCGTCATCGGGCAGGTGACGCCGTGGAATTACCCGATGATGATGGCAATCTGGAAGTTTGTGCCCGCGATCGCGGCGGGCAACACGGTGGTGATCAAGCCGAGCGACACCACCCCGGTGACGACGGTGATGCTGGCCGAACTGGCCTCCAAACACCTGCCGCCAGGCGTGCTCAACGTGGTTACCGGCGACCGGGTGACCGGTGCGGCGGTGGTCGCGCATCCGACCCCGAAGATGGTGTCGATCACCGGTTCGGTGGCCGCGGGCCGTGCGGTCGCGGAGTCGGCCGGAGGCCGCCTGAAGCGCACGCACCTGGAGTTGGGCGGCAAAGCACCGGTAATCGTGTTCCCCGACGCCGATATCGCTGCTGCCGCCGCGGGTATCGCGGCCTCGGGTTATTTCAACGCCGGCCAGGATTGCACAGCGGCCACCCGGGTGCTCGGTCACGCGTCGGTGGCCGATGACTTGACCGCGGCGCTGGCCGAGCAGGCCGGCAGTGCAACAACGACGTTCGGCAAGGCCGCCGATGACGAGGACGCCTGGGTGCCGCCGGTCAACAACGCCAACCAACTACAGCGGGTACTCGGCTTCCTCGACGAGGTGCCCGATCACGCTTCGGTCCTGGCCGGTGGGCACCGGCAGGGCGACCACGGGTATTACGTCGAGCCGACGGTCATCGGCGGGCTGCTCCAGCATGACCGACTGAGCCAGAACGAGATCTTCGGCCCGGTGATCACCGTGCAGTCGTTCACCGACGAAGACGAGGCGATCCGGTGGGCCAACGGCGTCGAATACGGGCTGGCATCCTCGGTGTGGACCAAGGATGTATCGAGGGCGCTCCGCGTGTCGGCCGCGCTCGACTTCGGCTGCGTGTGGATCAACACCCACACCGCGATGGTCGCCGAGATGCCGCACGGCGGGTTCAACTCGTCCGGGCACGGCAAAGATCTGTCGATGTACGGGCTGGAGGACTACACCCGCATCAAGCATGTGATGGCCAAGATCGACTAGCTAGTCCTCCGCGAGCTATCCCTATCCCCACTCGGCTTGCGACATGCCGAATTTCCGGCGGATACGCGAACCCGGCAAATTATCGGATGTACCCGAATGTCGGCAAGAATCCTGATTCCTGCCGAGGCCCGGCTTGGAGTGTCGTGATGAGAGCAATTCCTCGTCTGGTTCTGCACGGTTGCGGATAGCCGTGATGGCGGGCTTGATCGCAGGCTCGGATCACCTGGGCTCTGTCCGGCCCATGCCGTCGACGGTGCACGGCGCCCCAGGAGAGGACATTAGCCGTGCGGGCTGCTCTGGATCACTCCGGAGGTGTCGTGTCGTTGCCCGTAGAGATCTACGGTGGAGATATGACCGCCTTGGAGTATCGGCATTTGCTGGTCGCGCGGGACCGCGACACGGTGCGCATCACCATGAACCGGCCGGAGCGGCGCAATGCGCTGTCGGGCGAGCATCTGGCGGAACTGCTCGCCGCGTTCCGGGCTGCTGGCGAGACCGACGCCACCGGGATAGTTCTCGGTGCGCACGGTCCGGTGTTCTCCGCAGGACATGATTTCGCCGACGTCGCCGCGCGCGACCTGCTCGGCGTGCGGGAACTGCTCACACTGTGCACCGAGCTCATGTCGACCATCGAGTCGGTGCCGCAGGTGGTGATTGCCCGGGTGCACGGTCTGGCCACGGCCGCCGGCTGCCAGTTGGTGGCCTCATGCGATCTGGCCGTCGCCGCCGAATCAGCTGGTTTCGCGCTTCCCGGCGGCAAGGGTGGCTGGTTCTGCCACACCCCCGCGGTGCCGGTGGCCCGCGCCGTCGGCCGCAAACGCCTGATGGAACTGGCCCTCACCGGCGACCCGATCGATGCCCGCACCGCCGAACAGTGGGGCCTGATCAACCGAGCAGTGCCAGACGCCGATCTGGACACCGCCGTCGACGAGTTACTCGCCCGCGCTACCCGGGGCAGCCGAGCCAGCAAGGCACTCGGCAAACGCACTCTCTACGCCCAACTCGACCGCCCTGAAGCAGATGCCTACGCCCTCGCCCTGGAAGTCATGGCTGCCGCCGCTCAACTTCCCGGCGCCCGCGAAGGGATGGCGGCCTTCCTCGCGAAGCGCCCACCCGTCTGGCGCGATTAGCGCCACCAGGGGGCTCTTCTCCGGCCGCGCCGAACCGCTCGCCCTCGACGGTGATGCGCTCGAGCCGACCGGTGACGGTGGTGCTCGAGAGGTCCAAGAATGCTCAGCGCAAGGAGCTTTGGAGGTGCCTGGACTACTGACGCGCTGCCTGCATCCGATCGTCCAGTCGTATCCTTGCGCTGCGGTTCTGGACCCGCGCATCGCACTAAGTGCCATTGTCGCGATGGTGCCACTGACAGACTGGAACGCCAGCGCCGAGCTCGCGGCTCCTTCGGCCCGCACCTGCACGGTGTTCACGCGGTCCCCTTTCGCCCGGTTCACCGAGTTCGCCCAGCGCGCAGCGGAATCCACACCTCCTGAAGTCACCGGCCCAGTGCGATCTGACCGGCCAGCCCCCCACCTTGATCCAAGTCAGCTCGAACGAAATGTTCTACCCGGACGCGGAACTCATGGCGGCGCGGCTCGGCGAGCACGGCGCGCTGTGTGAGTTGCAGGTCTGGCCAGGTCAGGTCCATGCCTTCCAGGCCGCCGCGTCCAGCGTGCCCGAGGCGGCCCATGCCGTCACGATGATCGTGGACTTCGTCGAACGTATGTGACGTCCCGCAGTGGCTGAGCCCGCCGCCTGATCCACGTGGTCGTGGCTGCGGCCAGAGAGGTTTTCACCGAACAAAGACTGTCGTCACCGTTGTCCTCAGGATTGTCGTCGGACTCTGTAGCAGCGTGGGACGGGCGGCCGGTATAGGTTGGGGACAGGGCACCCGTACGTCGGCGCTGTCGATCTCCAACCTGCCGGTTTCCTTCGGGCAGATTGGATGGTGAACACGTTCACTGTCGCTGGAAAGGATCTGCCGTGTTCATGACAACCACATTCACTACTTCGCGTCCGATATTGGCCCGCGCAGCTGTCGCTGGCGCAATTGCTGCTGTATCCCTGACAATATCGACGATTCCGGCCTCGGCCGATCCGGCGCCGTCCGGTGCGGTCGGCACCGAAATCAGGCATGACGGTTGGGACGACCCTCCTGGCTTCCAGAGCAACGGCCACGGCCACGGCCACGGCAATGATTGGTGGGGCAATGATTGGTGGGGGGATCACGACCACGGTCGCGGCAATGATCCGTTGTGGCGGCTGTTCCACAATCTCATACCGGGTGGCGTGTTCGGCAGCAGCTAATCGGGGTCACACAGCACGATCGGCCTCCAGTCCTCAGCTCAGCGGCCCGCACTATCGCGACCGTCGCGCGCCCGCTGTCGCCATGGCAAATCATCTACTGCGACAACGCTTCCAGCGATGCGGCAATCTCGTCGTCGGGACCAACCCCTGCTTGCCCTGGATGCCAGGCCCATCGTTGTGGTTCGCCGGCGCAGACCTCGGCGAGGATGCGATGGACCCAACAGTGTTCCTCGCGGTATCGGTCCCGCCGAGAGCGAGCATTACCGGCTTACCGATTCGAAGCGTCAAGACAGGGCTCATGGGACTCGCTGCGGCAGCAACAGGTCCGCTCGGTATTGCCTTGGTGTCTTCCCGAACCATCGTCGGCATGAGCGGTTGAGGGTGCTCTGTTCGGCGTAGCCCAGCAGGCCTGCGATCTGGCTGAGTTGCAACCGGGGTTCGGCAAGGTATCTGGCCGCTTGGTTGCGGCGTACCTGCTCGATGAGGTCCTGGCAGCTCACGCCCTCGACGGCCAGGCGTCGTTGCAGCGTCCGTGGATGCATCGTCAGTTGGTCGGCGATGACCTCGGCGCTGCACTGGCCGGTGGGCAGCAGCCTACGGGCCAGCTCGGCCACGCGTTCGGACAGCGCCGTGGTGCTCGGAACGTAGTGGGCCTCCATGTACTTCGTGGCGATGCGCCTGGTCTCGGGGTCCGCGCTGTCGATACGCCTGGCGGCCAAATCCCGGGGCAGCACGAACCCGCACGACGGCTGCCCGAAGAGCACAGTGCAACCCAGCGCCTCTCGGTAGGCAGCGTCCGAACCCAGCCGGCCGTGCACGAATGAGACCGAGCGGGGGCGCGCCTCAGGTCCGCCGAGCAGGCGAATCATGCGAACAGCATTGGCCATGCTCAGCTCATACCCCTGGGACATCTGTAGCGGAGTCGGCTCGGTCATCTTGTAGATGAACTGGAGGTCGGCGTCCGTAGTCCGAGCGACTGCCAGCTTCAATGCCGGGGAATGGACATATAGGTAGCGCGCGATCGATTCCAGTCCACCGAGCAAGGTCTGAGCATTCCGCGCGATCACCGCGATGGGCCCGAGGATGTCCAGGCCCTGCCAGCGTGCCAGGCGAAGCCCGAAGTCCGGACAGTCCAGGTCGGCGGCACTCGCCTCGAGCAGACGAACGGTCGCCTCGAAGGAGACGAACGCATCCTCCTGGTATTCGATACCCGGCTGGATGTGGAAGCGCGACAAGAAAGGCCCCGGGTCAGCACCGAGCTCCCTTACCAGATCGCCGTACCCCCACAGGTTCGTGGCACGGATCAGACTGCCCACGCGACCACCTCCCTATGTCGGAAAATGATAAAAATATGTCGGGAACTGTCAAGATCTGTGACGTGACACACGGTCATCCTGTTTCTACAACGTCTGTGAAACACAGCACGCGGAAGCAAGAGGAAGCCATGCACGCATCACATTTCGACGTCTTGATCATCGGTGCCGGCCTGTCCGGCATCGGTACGGCCTCTCGAGTGACGGCCGCGTTCCCCGACAAGACCATCGCCGTACTGGAGCGACGCGAGCGACTGGGCGGCACGTGGGACCTTTTTCGCTACCCCGGTATTCGTTCGGACTCCGACATGTACACCTACGGGTACAAGTTTCGGCCGTGGCGCGACCTGAAGGTACTCGCCGACGGCGGGTCGATCCGGGAGTACATCGCGGACACGGCAAGGCAGTTCGGCATCGACAAGAAGATTCACTACGGCCTGAAGATCGTCACCGCGGACTGGTCGACACCCGAATCCCGCTGGACAGTGACCGCTCTGGAGGAGGCGACCGGGCAGACGCGCATCTTCACCTGCGGCTACCTCGTCAGCTGCACCGGCTACTACAACTATGACGCGGGCTACCTACCCGCCTTCCCCGGCATGGAGCGATTCAGCGGCCGGTGTATCCACCCCCAGCACTGGCCGGAAGATCTGGATTATTCCGGCAAGAAGGTCGTCGTGATCGGCAGTGGCGCCACTGCCGCCACCCTGGTGCCGGCGATGGCTCGCGACGCCGAGCACGTGACCATGTTGCAGCGCTCCCCGTCGTATGTATTCTCGCTGCCCGCCTTCGACAGAATCTCCCAACTGCTGGGCCGATTCCTCCCGCAGGACTGGGTGTATTCGATGGGTCGCAAACGGAATATCGTATTCCAACGCCAGCTCTACCTGGCCTGCCGTCGCTGGCCCCGTCAGATGCGCCGGTTCCTGCTCTGGCAGGTGCGACGCAATCTCGGCGCCTCCGTCGACATGAGTCACTTCACTCCGAGCTACATGCCGTGGGACCAGCGGATATGCGCTGTGCCCGATGGCGATCTGTTCAGGGTGCTGGCATCGGGCGACGCCTCGATCGTCACCGATCAGATCGACACCTTCACCGAGAAGGGCCTCCTGCTGCAGTCCGGGCAGGAACTGGAGGCCGACATCATCGTCACCGCCACCGGTCTCGACATCCAGATGCTGGGAGGGATGGCACTCTCCGTCGACGGTGAGCCGCGCAAGCTGCACGACCAGATGACCTACAAGGGCTTGCTCGTGGAGAGCATGCCAAATCTGGCCTGGGTTTTCGGATACACCAACGCGTCATGGACGCTGAAGTCCGACATCGCCGGCGCCTACCTATGCCGTCTGTTCAAGCACATGGACGATCACGGCCGCACCGTGGCAACCCCCCACGATGTCGAGCACTCCGCGATGGACGACGGCATTTTGGACGGGCTGCAGTCCGGCTACGTGAAACGCGCGAAGAACACACTGCCACGCCAGGGATCCAAGCCTCCGTGGAAGTTGCTGATGAACTACGAGCAGGACTCCAAAATGCTCCTCGACGACCCCATCGACGATGGCCTACTGCGGTTCGAGGCCCCAGCGCTGGAAGGCGCGATGGCATGAGCACGCCGACCTACATCACCGTCGACGGTCGACGCACTCGCGTGCGAATCGGCGGCGACCCCGAGCGCCCGCCTGTCCTGTTACTGCACGGAATCGGCCGCAGCCTCGAAGATTGGGCACCCCAGTTTCATCGACTGGCCCGCACGCAACGGGTCATCGCCCTCGACGTTCCCGGATTCGGCTTCTCGGACCGCCCTCAGGAACGCATCACGCTGCCGGTGCTCGCCCAAGGGGTCGCCGAAACGCTTGCCGCCCTTGGCGAGAAGCGACCACTGCACCTCATCGGGAACTCGCTCGGCGGTGCCGTGGCCATGCAACTGCTCGCTCTCGAACCGGAACGGGTGGCGAGCCTGGTGCTGGTCAACAGTGCGGGATTCGGCTCGCAGGTCGCCATCGCGCTGCGGCTGCTGGCCCTGCCCAGCATCGGGTACCTGGCGACTCGACACACCACCCGCCTCGCGGCGGAGGTGAACGAGCGCTTGATCTTCGCCGACAAGTCCCTGGCCACAAAGGAGCGGGTCGACCACGCCCGCACCATCGCCAAACAACCTGACCCCGGTGACGTGACGTACGAGACCGCCCGTGCGCTGGCTACTGGCCGAGGAGTCAGGCCCGAATGGCGGGCCGAGCTGATCGCGGCCGTCGCGAAGCATCCTCGACCGACTCTGGTTGTCTGGGGCGACCGCGACCGTGTACTACCCGCCAACCACCTCGACACCGCACGCCAACTGCTACCGCACGCCGACACCCATCTGTTCACCGGCGTCGGGCACATGCCGCAGATCGAGTGCCCCGATGAGTTTGCCGAGCTCGTACTAGCTTTTCTCGCCGGCGCCGCAACGGCCAGGAGCCAACCAAGTGCCGCGCACCTCAGTCGGTAAACACGACAAGAAGCGGCTTCGCAGGATTCACGCCGACGGCGGCCTCGATGTCATCGAGCTCGCCTGAGGGCGCGCAGCGCTTGCCGCAATCGCATCAAGAAAACCGATTAGAGGAGACACCCATGTCAACGCTCGATAAGGTGACTGTGCTCGGCGGCGGGTTCTCTCGGCGGACAGATCGCCTGGCACTGCGCTTTCAAGGGCAAAACTGTTGTCATCTACGACATTTCGGAAGAGGCGCTTGACCGGTGCCGCGGAGCTCACGGCCAGTACGCGCACGTTCACGCAGCGCTGCGTAGATCCGGCACCACACGCGCGGGTCCACCGGCGAAACAGGGCGTCGACAGTCTGGTGCGGCGGGAAGTCGGCCGGCAGGGCCCGCCAGGCGATCCCGCCGCGAACCAGGTAGAAGATCGCGTCCAGAACCAAGTAGACGGCGACAGCCGGGTCAGCCTGACCTACCGTGGTCAGGCTGACCCGCCCTGAACCTCGGCGGTCAGAGGCCGAACCTCACTGGCAGGCTGATGGTTTTCCGACCGTCCATGGGTGGATAATCAGCCGGCGCAGGCAGTCGACTGGATGTTGGCCAGCGACAGGGTCTGGCAGGCCCACTGCTTCTGGACCTTCCACTTGCCGTTTTCAGCAACGAACGGCACGTCGGCGATATTCTCCTGGCCGTTGACGGTGAGCTTGGCTTTGGCGTTGAGGGTGTCACCGACGGGAGTGGCGACCTCGGTGACCTCCACCTTGGCACCGGTCTGCGTGTAGGCCTCGGCGAGGCGGCTTGGCAGGTCCGGATCATTCTCGGCGCCTTGTACCAACTCCCGCTTCTCGGTGTTCGGCACGTTCGGGTCCAGCGCGTGACTCAGTAGGGTGTTCAGGTCGGCGGCGGTCGGGGTGGGCGGCAGCTTGTCGGCTGCAGGCGCCTTGACGCTAGTGGTCGCCTTGGTCGAGTTGGCGTCACTCTTCTTATCGTCGCTTCCACAGGCGGTCATGCTCAGGGCGGTGACGATGGCAAGACAGGCGAAAGCAATCCGTCCAGTATTCTTCAACTGCTCGTCCTTTCCTTCGCGTTCGAGTGGGTTCGTTCCGATCACACGGGGCAGTGGCCACCCGAGCGGCGGCGCTGCACGAGGAACTCAGGCTACCCGTCAGATGTCCCTCTACCAGCTGAAACGCCACTGCCACACCGAGCCGATCCGCCGGGCCACGGCCACGGCCCGGATCGACAAACGCGATATCGGCCGGGGTCAGGGTGAAGTGTGGAAAAACTCCCTAGTTCGCGCCGGGCTCGGGCCACGCCGGCCCGGCCGAGGTGAGCGCATCCAGAATCCGGCGGACCGCCGCCGGATCCGCGTCCGCGATGGCCGCGACATCCTCGGCCGGCCACGGCCCCGACCCGTGTCGGGCGACGATGTCGCGGATCGTGCGGGTGACCTCGAGATCGTGCGCCTGCTCGGCCATCGGGCGCAGCTCGGCGAGCAGTCGATCGAGCCACTCCGCATCCGCGCCACTTCTGCCGGGGCGGGCTTGTTCGGCACGCCACACGAGATCGTCGAGCACGACGGCGATCTGTCGAATCAGCTCACCGCGCGCCACATCGTCCTCGGCCGTACCCACCCTCCGAGTGTGCGCCTCGAACTCGGATAAGTTCTCGCAATTTGTATGAGCGTGAACTCAGGCTGCGGCAGTCTTCCTGTGCTGAAAGGTCGGCTCGGAGTTGCAGATCTGAGCGCTGAGGTACCAATCCACTGACATTCCGGGCGAAGGCAGGCTCCACCAGGACCCAGGTTCACCATCCGCACTCGTTGGGATGGTGGAACCGGCGACACATGCCCATTTCAGCTTCGCGAAATACCCGGACCGGTGCCTGTCCACCCCTCTCTTTGTTCGCTGTGACCAGGTCGAACACCGTGTCAGTGAGCCTGTCAGGTCGGTGTCAGGTCGGTGTCAACCCGGCCGGTGAAAGTAATGC
>NZ_JBKOQN010000031.1:0-88720 GCF_046764895.1 Nocardia sp. CWNU-33
GTCGCCGTGAGTTGGTGGCTGGTCCTCGGCCGGAGCGGATTCCGTTGTCGCTTGCGCAGCAGCGGATGTGGTTCCTGAACCGTTTCGATACCGAGTCGGCTGCTTACAACGTGCCGATCGCGGTGCGCATGACCGGCGCTCTGGATGTGGCCGCGCTGCGCGCCGCGGTGGCGGACCTGGTCGGCCGCCACGAGATCCTGCGCACGATCTACCCGGAGACCGAGAGCGGTCCGGTACAGGTGATCCTGACACCGGCGCAGGCCAGGTCCGAGCTGGACGTGCGGGTGCTTGCGCCGCAGGACATCGAATCCGCCGTGGTGGCACTGGCATCGACGATCTTCGACGTCACCATCGAGGTGCCGCTGCGGGTCGCGCTGTTCGAAATCGAGGACAGTGGTGACGCGCAGGAATATGTGTTGGCAATGGTCGTGCACCACATTTCCGGTGATGGTTCGTCGGTCGGTCCGCTGACCCGGGATCTGATGGTCGCGTATGCGGCGCGCGCGGCCGGTGAGGCCCCGAACTGGGCTCCGCTCGCGGTGCAGTACGCCGACTACAGCATCTGGCAGCGCGAGGTGCTCGGCAGCGAGGACGACCCGGAATCGCTGGCGACCAAGCAGATCGCCTACTGGCGCGACGCATTGGCGGAGCTGCCGGATCAGTTGGATCTGCCGTCGGACCGGCCGCGTCCCGCGGTGCAGTCCTTCGTCGGTGGCAAGGTGGAAATGCGGATCGACGCGGCCACCCATCAGGCCTTGATGGAGCTGGCGCGTGCCGAAAGCGCGACGCTGTTCATGGTCGTGCACACCGCGTTCGCGGTGCTGTTGGCTCGCCTCTCGGGCACCGACGACATCGCCATCGGTACGCCGATTGCGGGCCGTGGTGAGGCCGCGCTGGACGACCTGATCGGCATGTTCGTCAATACGCTGGTGTTCCGTAGCCGCGTCGAGGCGGGCGAGCCGTTCACCGAACTGCTCGCGCGGCAACGTGAGACGGACATCCAGACCTTCGCCAACGCCGACGTGCCGTTCGAGCGCCTGGTCGAGGTGCTCAACCCGGTGCGTTCCACCGCACGGCACCCGTTGTTCCAGGTGGGTCTGTCCTTCCAGAACCTGGCCAAGGCCGGGCTGGAACTGCCCGAACTCACCGTCGCCGGACTCGATATCGACACCGCACTGTCGCAGTTCGACCTGCACCTGATCGCCAGCGACGGCTACAACGACGCGGGTGAACCCCAGGGCATCGCCGGCGTCTTCACCTACGCTTCCGACCTGTTCGATCGGGAGACGGTGCAGGGCTTCGCGGATCGGTTCGCGCGACTGCTCGGTGCAATCATCGCCTCGCCGCGCACGGCTGTCGGCGACATCGAGTTCCTCGATCACGCCGAGCGGGCCGAGCTGACCGTCGCCCGGAATGCGACCGAGCACGAGGTGGATTCGGCGGCGACTCTGGTCGGCCTGCTGGATGCCTCGGTGGCCGTAGCCCCGCAGCGTGTCGCGCTGGTGTCCGACGACGGTTCGAAGCTGACTTACGGTGAGCTCGACGCCAGGGTGAATCGTCTTGCCCGGCATTTGATTTCGCTGGGTGTCGGCCCAGAGTCCCGGGTCGCGCTCGCATTGCGTCGCTCGGTGGATCTCGTCGTCGCGATGTACGCGGTCGCGAAGGCCGGTGGCGCGTATGTGCCGGTGGATCCGGATCAGCCCGCCGAACGCACGGACTACATCCTCGCGACCGCGGGACCGGTGTGTGTGCTGACCAACGCGGAAGCGCAGTTCAGCACCGATGTCGCGCCGTTGGTGTCGATGGACGCGCTGGGCGATCTGGACGACGCGCCGATCACCGACGCGGATCGAGTGGCGCCGTTGCGTCCGGAGCACACCGCGTACGTCATCTTCACCTCCGGTTCGACCGGCCGTCCGAAGGGTGTCGCGGTGCCGCATGCGGCGATCGTGAACCAGCTGTTGTGGAAGACCGCCGAATTCGGGCTCGACGCGGCGGACGCGGTGCTGTTGAAGACGGCCGCCACCTTCGACCTGTCGGTGTGGGAGTTCTGGTCGGCTGCGGTCTGCGGCGGACGTCTGGTCATCGCGGCACCGGATGGGCATCGTGACCCGGCATATCTGAACGAGTTGATCGCTCGCGAATCGGTGACCACGTTGCATGTGGTGCCGTCCATGCTGGACGCACTGCTCACCATGGGTCTGTCCGATTCCCTGCGGCGGGTGCTGGCGATCGGTGAGGCGCTGCCGGGTGCGTTGGCGCAGCGGTTCCTCCGTGATCAGCCGGGTACCGAGTTGTTCAACCTGTACGGTCCGACCGAGGCAGCGGTGTCGATCACCAGTCATCGGGTGACCGGCCAGGACCTGGCGTCCGTATCGATCGGTGTGCCGGAGTGGAACAGCCGCGTCTATGTTCTGGACGCGCGCCTGAACCCGGTGCCCACGGGCGTGTCGGGTGAGTTGTATCTGGCCGGTGCGCAGTTGGCACGGGGGTACTTCGGCCGGACGGATCTGACCGCGGATCGGTTCGTGGCCAACCCCTTCGAGTCGGGCACCCGGATGTATCGCACCGGTGACCTCGTCGCGTGGAACGGCAATGGCGAGTTGGAGTACCGGGGCCGCACGGACTTCCAGGTGAAGATTCGTGGTTTCCGGATCGAGCTCGGCGAGATCGAGGCGGCCCTGTTGGCGCTGCCGGAGATCGCGCAGACCGCGGTGCTCGCGAAGTCCGATCCCAAGACCGGTGATCGGCTCGTCGCGTACCTGGTGGCGTCGAGTGGCGATATCGATGTGGCGCAGGTGAAGTCGGCGCTCGCCGCCGGTCTGCCGTCGTACATGGTGCCGTCGGCGTTCGTGGTGCTGGACGCGCTGCCGCTCAATGTGAACGGCAAGCTGGATCGAAAGGCGTTGCCGGAACCGGAATTCGAGGCGCAGGTCTTCCGCGCGCCGTCGACCCCGATCGAGGAGATCGTGGCGTCGGTGTTCGCGGAGGTCCTCGGCGTCGAGCGCGTCGGTGTCGACGACGACTTCTTCGCACTCGGTGGCAACTCGCTGCTGGCCACGCACACCGTCGCACGCATTGGTGCCGCGCTGGACGCTCAGGTGCCGGTGCGCAGGCTGTTCGAGGCGTCGACGGTCGCGGGCCTGGCCGTCAAGGTCGAGCAGGACGCCGGTGCCGGTGGTCGCAAGGCCCTGGTCGCGGGTCCGCGCCCGGAGCGGATTCCGTTGTCGCTGGCACAGCAGCGCATGTGGTTCCTCAACCGGTTCGACACCGAATCGGCCGCCTACAATGTGCCGGTCGCGGTGCGGCTCACCGGAGAACTCGACGTCGAGGCGCTGCGGCAGGCCATCGCGGACGTCGTGGCCCGCCACGAGATCCTGCGGACGATGTACCCGGAGATCGACGACGCGCCGGTACAGGTGATCCTGCCGGTGGCGCAGGCCATACCGCAGGTCACCGTGACCGTCGTCGCGCCGGGGGATATCGAATCCACCGTGCGTGCCTTCATGTCGGCGACCTTCGACGTCACCACCGAGGTGCCGCTACGGGTCGCGCTGTTCGAAATCGAGGACAGTGGTGACGCGCAGGAATATGTGCTGGCCATGGTCGTGCACCACATTTCCGGCGATGGTTCGTCGGTCGGTCCGCTGACCCGTGACCTGATGGTCGCGTATGCGGCACGTTCGGCGGGTGAGGCCCCGAACTGGGCTCCGCTCGCGGTGCAGTACGCCGACTACAGCATCTGGCAGCGCGAGGTGCTCGGCAGCGAAGACGACCCGGATTCACTGGTTGCCAAGCAGATCGCGCACTGGCAGCAGACATTGGCGGGGCTTCCCGATCAATTGGATCTGCCGGTGGACCACCCGCGTCCCGCGGTGCAGTCCTTCGCCGGCGGCAAGGTGGAGGTGCGCGTCGACGCGCAGCTGCATCGGGCACTGACCGACTTGGCGCGCGCCGAGGGCGCCACCCTGTTCATGGTCGTGCACACCGCCCTCGCGGTGCTGCTTGCCCGGTTGTCGGGTACCGACGACATCGCGATCGGTACGCCGATCGCTGGTCGCGGCGAGGCCGTGCTGGATGACATGATCGGCATGTTCGTCAACACCCTGGTGTTCCGCACCACGGTAGATGCGGGCGAGCCGTTTACGGGTTTGCTTGCCCGGCAACGTGAGACGGACATCCAGGCATTCGCCAACGCGGAGGTCCCGTTCGAACGACTCGTCGACGTGCTCAACCCGGAGCGTTCGACGGCGCGGCATCCGCTCTTCCAGGTCGGCTTGTCGTTCCAGAACCTCGCCGGAGCTACGCTGGAACTGATGGGCCTGAAGGTCGCCGGGCTCGACATCGACGCGCAGCTCTCGCAGTTCGACCTGCACTTGATCGTGACCGACGGCTACGACGCGGACGGGAACCCGGCCGGCATCGGCGGCTACTTCACCTACGCCACCGATCTGTTCGACCAGGCGACGGTGCAGGGCTTCGCCGACCGATTCCTGCGGGTGCTGCGGGAAATCGCCGCCACACCACGGACTTCGGTGGGTGACATCGAAGTACTCGACGCCGCCGAGCGCGCCGGGGTGGTCACCGCATGGAACGCAACCGAGCACGAGGTCGATGCGGCCGCCACCTTGGTGTCGTTGCTGGATGCCACTGTTGCGGCCACCCCGGATGCGGTGGCGCTGATCGGTGACGAATCAGCGGCCGAGCCGACGGTGCTGACCTACGCCGAGCTCGACGCGCGGGTCAATCGTTTGGCGCGGTACCTGATCGGTCGTGGCGTCGGTCCGGAGGATCGGGTCGCGTTGGCGATCCGGCGTTCGGTGGATCTCGTCGTCGCGATGTACGCGGTGGCGAAGTCGGGTGCGGCATATGTGCCGATCGACCCCGATCAGCCTGCTGAGCGAACCGAGTACATCCTGGATACCGCCGTGCCGGTGTGTGTGCTGACCACCAGCCGCGACGGGTTCACCGCAGGTGCCGTCGAGTCCGTCCGGATCGATGCTGTCGATCTGGCGGGTCACGCCGCCGATCCGATCGTCGACGCCGAACGGGTCGCGCCGCTGCGTCCGGAGCACACGGCATACGTGATCTTCACCTCGGGTTCCACCGGCCGTCCGAAGGGCGTCGCGGTCCCGCACGGTGCGATCGTCAACCAGTTGTCGTGGAAGACAGCGGAATTCGCGCTGTCCGCGGATGACGCCGTCTTGCTCAAGACGGCCGCCACCTTCGACCTGTCGGTGTGGGAGTTCTGGTCGGCCGCGGTCAGCGGTGGGCGCCTGGTGATTGCTGTACCGGACGGGCATCAGGATCCGGCATACCTCAACGCGCTGATGGCCCGCGAGTCGGTGACGACGCTGCATGTGGTGCCCTCGATGCTGGATGCCCTGCTGATCGACTCCGGTGACACGCTGGCCGATTCGCTGCGCAGGGTGCTGGCGATCGGCGAGGGGCTGCCCCCGGCGACCGCGCAGCGGTTCCGGCGCAACAACTCGGCGCAGCTGTGGAACCTCTACGGCCCGACCGAGGCCGCGGTCTCGATCACCAGCCACGGTGTCACCGACGCCGACCAAGTGTCGGTGTCCATCGGCGCACCGGAGTGGAACAGCCAGGTGTACGTGCTGGATGCTCGGCTGCGGCCGGTTCCGGTCGGCGTCTCCGGTGAGCTCTACCTCGCGGGTGCGCAGTTGGCACGCGGCTACTTCGGTCAGCCGAACCTGACCGCGGATCGGTTCGTGGCCAACCCGTTCCAGCCCGGCACTCGGATGTACCGCACCGGCGACCTGGTGGCCTGGACCGCCGACGGCGAGCTGGATTACCGCGGCCGCACCGACTTCCAGGTGAAGATCCGTGGCTTCCGCATCGAGCTCGGCGAGATCGAGGTCGCGCTGCTGCGTCAGCCGGAGATCACCGCGGCGGCCGTGGTCGCACACAATGATGCGAACCTCGGTGATCGTCTCGTCGGATACATCGTCGCGGGATCGGACGCGGTCGACACCCGGGATCTGGAGTCGCGCCTCGCCGCCGAACTCCCGTCCTACATGGTGCCATCGGTGTTCGTGCAACTGGATGCGCTGCCGCTCAACGTGAACGGCAAGCTGGATCGAAAGGCGTTGCCACAGCCGGTCTTCGAGCAGGCGGAGTTCCGCGCACCGGCCACGCCGACCGAGCGGATCGTCGCGGACGTCTTCTCCGACGTGCTCGGGGTCGAGCGGGTCGGCGCCGACGACGACTTCTTCGCACTCGGCGGTAACAGCATCCTGTCGATCCAGTTGGTCTCGCGGGCCAAGGTGCTCGGCGTGGTGTTCAGCGTGCGCGAGGTATTCGAGCAGCGCAGTGTTGTTGGGCTCGCGTCGATCGCCAGGTCGGCGGCCGTCGGCCCGGTGCGTCTGCCGGAGCTGCCCGGCGGCGGTGTCGGCGCGATCGCGCTGCCGCCGAGCATCGCGGCGGTGCTGGCGAATGGCGCCGACTACCAGCGCCGTTCGCAGGCAACGACGCTGCGACTGCCTGCCGTGCTCGATCGGACGCCCCTGATCGCGGCGATCACCGCGGTCCTCGAGCACCACGACGCGCTGCGCACTCGCCTGCGTCGGGTGGAGGAGAACTGGGTGTTCGAGGCGCTCGACAGCATCCCCGACATCGACGAGCTGGTGCACGAGGTATCGGTCGATTCGGTGGTGGTCGATGACGCGGAACTGTCGCGCATCATCGATGCCGAACGCGCGGCCGCCGCCGATCGTCTCGATCCGGCGAACGCCGTCATGGCGCAGTTCGTGCGGTTGTGCTTCGCGGATGAAGAGCGCGGTGACGAACTGCTTGTCGTTGCGCACCGGTTCGCGGTCGACAGCGCATCGCTGCGGATCCTGATGTCGGATCTCGCGCAGGCGGTGGCGCAGGTCGCAGCCGGGCTGCCGGTCGCATTGCCGAGTGTGGGTACTTCGCTACGGCGTTGGGCCCACAGCCTGGCCGACGAAGCCACCGATCGGTCTGCGGAACTGCCGTTCTGGCAAGAGGTTTCGGCGACGCCGGATCCGCTGCTCGGGTCCCGTGCCTTCGATCCGGCGATCGACACCGCTGCCACCGTGCAGCGGGTGCAGGTCGAATTGCCCACTACGGTTACCGATTCCGTGCTGACCGCGATTCCGGAGCTGTATCGCGCAAGCGTGACCTCCGGGCTGCTTTCGGCGCTGGCCATAGCGTTGGTGCGCTGGCGCGGCCAGGGCAATGCGATGCTGGTCCGGCTCGAGGCCGACGGTCGCGATGCGGTGTCCGGTGCGGAGCTCTCGCGCACCATCGGCGCCTTCGCCACCGCCTACCCGTTCCGGTTCGATCTGGCCGACGCGGACCTGGACAACGCGTTCACCGGCGGAATCGCGGTGAGCGGGATCGTCAAGACCGTCAAGGAACAGCTGCTCGCCGTGCCGGATCACGGTGCGGGCCACAGCCTGCTCGCGCTGCAGCAGGTGGGTCAGGTCGGCTTCCGCTACCGGGGTCTGCCGTCGATCACGGTCACCTCCGAGACGTCCGCCGACGCGCCCGCCAATGCCGCGGTCGATATCGAGGCGCATGTCATCGAGGCCGCCGACGGTCCGAAGTTGGCCGCCACCTTCGCATTCCCGGCCGGGCTGCTCGGCAGGGAACAGGTACAGGAGCTCGCCGACCTGTGGGTCGCCGCGGTGACCGCGCTGGCCGAGCACACACAGCGCCCGGATGCCGGTGGCCTCACGCCGTCGGATATGCCGCTGGTGCAGGTCGGCCAGGCCGACATCGAGCGGTGGGAGCAGGCCTACCCGGGCCTGGAGGAAGTGTGGCCGGTCTCGCCGTTGCAGTCCGGTCTGCTCTTCCACGCGCTGATGACCGCGGCCACGGTGGACGTCTACACGATGCAGGCTGTTGTGCATCTGAGCGGCACTGTGCAGGGCGATCGACTGCATGCGTCCGCGCAGGCGATCCTCGACAGGTACCCGAACCTGCGCACCGCGTTCGTCAGCGGCTCCGATGGCCAGGCGATGCAGGTTGTCGTCGAACGGCTCGAGGTGCCGTGGCGCGAGGTCGATCTGACCGGGCTGCCGGAAGCCGAGCAGGCCGAGGAACTGCGACGGCAGTTGGCCGCGGACCGGGCGACCAAGTTCGACATGTCCGTCGCGCCGCTGGTGCGCTACACGCTCTTCCGTACTGGTGCCGAGCAGTGGCATATGGCGATTGCCACCCACCATGTCCTGCTCGACGGCTGGTCGATGCCGCTGCTGCTGCGCGATCTGCTGGTGCTCTATGCGACGCGGGGTGATCTTGCGGCACTGCCGCAGGTGAGCTCCTATCGCAGCTTCCTCGACTGGCTCGCCGAGCGCGACGTGGCCTCGTCGTTGCGCACCTGGGCACAGGCACTCGACGGTGTCGGCGAACCGACCGAGCTGGCGCCGCCGTCGCGTTCGGTGGAGACCTACGAGACGCGCAAGCTGAGCACTGAGATCGATGCCGAGCGGACCCGCAGGCTGACCAAGCACTGCGCCGAACTCGGCATCACGGTCAACACCCTGGTGCAGGCGGCCTGGGGCATCCTGCTCGGCAGGCTCACCGGTCGCGACGATGTGGTCTTCGGCGCCACCGTGTCCGGCAGGCCCGCCGAGCTGCCCGGCGTGGAATCGATGGTCGGTTTGTTCATCAACACGCTGCCCGTGCGGGTCCGCGTCGATGATCACTCGACCATCGACGAACAGCTGAAGCGGTTGCAGCGCGATCAGGCCGATTTGCTCGACCACCACTACGTCGGGCTCACCGACATCCAGGGGGTGGCCGGTCCCGGCGCACAGTTCGACACGCTGGTCGTGTTCGAGTCCTATCCGGTCGACCGCGAGGCGATTGCGGCGGCGAGCTCGATCGACGGGATGTCGGTGACCGATGTCAGCGTCGAGAGCGCGGCGCACTACCCGCTGACCCTGCAGGTGAACGCCGATTCGACAATCGAGTTCACCCTCGAGTACCTGACGAGCAGGTTCTCTGCCGATGAGGTGGAGACCTTGTCCGCCCGACTGATTCGGGTGCTCGAAGCGTTGCTCGGCGATCCGGCCGGACTGGTCGGCGCCATCGATATCCTCGACAGCAGCGAGCGCACCCAGTTGCTCGCCGAATCCGGTATCGGTGCGGCGGCAGCCACGCAGGAACCAGTGGGCCGGGTCGGTGCACGCACGGTGGCCAAGGTGCTCGCCGAGGTCGTCGAGGCGGACCCCGAAGCGCCCGCGTTGCTGGTCGACGGCGACGAAATCGCCTACCACGTCCTGGATCGCCGCTCCTCGCAGCTGGCCAGGGTGCTCATCGATCGTGGTGCGGGCCCCGGCGACATCGTCGCGGTGGCACTGCCGCGTTCGGTGGACGCGGTGGTCGCGGCATGGGCTGTGCAGAAGGCGGGCGCCGCCTGCCTGTTCGCACCGTCGGTCGCCGAGATCGAGAATGCGGGAGCCGGTTTCGGGATCACCCTCGAACCGGCGGCGGCTGGTGCCGTGCACTGGCTGGTGCCGTCGGATCCACAGGTGCAGACCGAATTGGCCTCCGCGCCATCGCATCCGGTCTCGTACTCGGATCGGGTCCGTCCGCTCGCCGACGAGCACCCCGCTTTTGTGGTGCTCGTGAACGGTGCGCCGGTGGTGCTCAGCCAGGCCGAGGCACTCGACCGGGCCGCGCAGGTGCGGGAGGAATACGGAATCGACTACGAGTCGACGACGTTCACCACGGCAGCCGCAGGCCAGGCGGCGATGCTGGAGTTCCTGACCGCGGCCACAGCGGGCGCACTGTCGGTGCTCCCGAGCGGCGGTGACCTCGCTGACGACCTCGCCGACGGGGAGGTCACGCACTGGTTCGTCGTTCCTGGCGAATCGACGGATGCGGCCGATGCGGAGATCCGAATCGTGGTCGCCGAGTAGGACAACATCGATACGCGAAAGCCGTTGCCCATTCGTGGCAACGGCTTTCGCGGTGTTACGCGAGATGCCGTGCTCCTCGGCGACAACCGTGCGGCACCCGGCGCTGGTGCGAATGCTGGCCGGCCTGCCGCACTCGATGGTCTTTTACGGACGCGGCACGCGGATGGGTGCGAGCGCGAGCAGTTCGTCGACCGACCACTGGTCGTCGGCATGCTTGCCGAGTTTGCTTGCCAGTACGCGGCCGTCCGGTGCGATGAGGAAGTCGCCGGGCAGGCCGAGGCGGCCGCCGTCGGGTCTATTCGGGGGAGCGGGCTTGTCCTTGCGGAGGACGGTCGGCAGTGTCTTTGCGACAGCACGCGCGATGCCCGGCCAGGCGCGGGGGTCCAGGAGCGCACGTGGGGCGGATTCGATGCCGAACTCGCGGTAGAGCATTCGGGCCGGGTCGGCAATCAGGTCGAACGGCAGGTCGCCCTCGTACGTGCGCAATTCGGCTGCGCTGGAATGGAACACGACCACTTCGCGAATGCCGGCGGCAAGGATCTCGTGGTGCCGAGTGGCGATCGAACGCAGGTGCAGATTGCACACCGGGCAACCGGCGAAGCGGCGGAACTGTAGGTGGATCAGGTGATCGGGGTCCGGGACCGGCACGGTGACACCGGTGACAGAGTCCAGCGTTCTGGTGGTCACGGTAGATGGCATGATGCTCCTTTCGTAGGTGTACTAAGTACGCCTACATCCAGTATGAGCGTACCCGGTACGCTGTCAACCCATGCCTCGTCCGCGCTCCTTGACGCCGGGGGCCATTGCGGCCGCCGCGCTCGCGGTGATCGACCGCGACGGCCTGCCCGCGCTCACCATGCGAGCCGTTGCCAAGGAACTGCACATGGCGACCATGGCGCTGTACCGCTACGTCCCCGACCGCGACGGTCTCGAAGCGCTGGTGGTCGACGAGATCTTCCAAGCGATCGATGCGTCACCGCCGCCGGGGCCGAACTGGCGCGATCGCGTGGCGGCGCTCTTGGCGCGGGTGCGCGACGCCGCCGCGACGCACCCCGATGCGGTGCCGCTGCTGTTGCAGCACAGGCAATCCTCGGCCGGCTCCCTGGCCTGGATCGAGGCAATGCTCGAGGTCCTCACCGATGCCGGTTTCACCGGTCGTGAACGAGTGATCGCCCAGCGCACCCTGATCGGCTTTCTGCTCGGGTTTCTGCAGAATGCCCACTACGCGTCACTGGAGGGAACCGGCACCGCCGCCATGGCAGATCTCGCCCCGGACGATTACCCGCATCTGTCTCGAACGGCCATCGATGCGCAAACAGTCTCCGCTGCAGACGAATTCCGCGGCGGCCTCGAGATCGTGCTGCGCGGCCTCGCACCTTAGCGGGCAGTCGGCGCGAAGTGCCGAGAGCGTTGTGTCAGTGCCGTGATATCGAAGGTCTCGGCCATTGCGCGGGCCCCGGCGTCATTGAGGTGCAGGCCGTCGCCGCTGTCCAAATCCGGGCGGATGTAGTCGGGGTTGTCCGGGTCCTCCACGGCTCGTGCGACATCGAAGACGCCGTCGAAAACGTCGGTGGTACGCAGCCATTCGTTGATTTCATTGCGGACGGGTACACCGGTCTCGGTGCTGAGGCCGGGGTAGATCACCCCGGCGAAGGGGCCGACGGTGTTGGCGTAGATGGGCAGTCCGGCGGCGTGCGCGCGCTGCGCGAGACTGGTGAAACCGGCGATCAGGTCGGCGGCGGGAGCGGTGCCCGCCACGATCAGGTCGTTGATGCCGATGTTCACCAGGACGTGCGTCACGCCGGGGACATCGAGCACATCGCGGTCGAACCGCGCGAGCGCGCGGTCGCCGACTTCGTTTGTCAGCAGGCGATTTCCGCCGGTGCCCTGATTGACCGCCCAGCCTGTGGTCAAGCGCTCGTTGAGCACATCGACAGAGCGCCGATTGGCGCCATGGCTGGAACCGACGCCCTCGAACCAGGAGTCGCCGAAGGCGACGATGACCGGGGCGTCGGTCGTGGTCAGCACGTCGATGCCGGTGACGTAGAAGCGGGAGGTGAGCTCCTCGGCATCCGGCAAACCGACTGCCGCCGTGTGGTTTCCGGTGGCGACGTACGCGGACTCCACGGGGATCTGGGCGAACGGCGCGAGCTCGGTTTCCTCGGGCAGGTACAGGCTCAGTGCCAGGTCGGTGCCTGCGGTCACGGCCAGATCGACGGTGTCGCTGATGACGTCGCCCCCGGCCGGGATGATCACCCGGGTAGCGCCGCCGAACCGCACCTCGGTGTCGGTCTCGGTCACGATCTCGCCGCCTGCCTTGCGCACCGCGATGCGGGCCGCGCCGATGGTGAGCGGTGTCCGGCCGTAGCGGTTGGTCAAGCGCACTCGCAGTTGCTCGCCGCCGCCGGCGAGGTGCAGCACCTGGCGCAGCGTCTGGTCGGTGAAGTTCCTCGGCTCGGCCAGCCGAATCTGCTCGGCGGGGTCGACCAGTGCGGAACGAAATCCCGCGATCCAACGCGATGTGGCAGCCATCTGAATCTCCATTTAGTTGACGTGAGGAATATTGCGCTGACAACAATCTAGCGCACATTTTCCTCATGTCAACTATCCGCGATGCAACTATCTCGGATAGGCTCGGCACCATGGACGCGACCGACCTCTTCGACGACCCGAGGCTCACCACCATCGGCCTGCTCTACGAGGCGCACGACGGGCTGATCGCGAAGCTGGAACCGACCTGGAAGGAGAACGGCCTTTCGGGTCTGGATGCCAACGCGTTGATGCGGCTGAGTCGCTCGCCCGGTCGGCGGTTGCGCATGACCGATCTCGCCGCACAGACCCGCCTGTCCACCAGTGGCATCACGCGATTGGTGGATCGGCTGCAACGGAACGGGTTTGTTCGGCGGGAAGCCGATGCGGGTGATCGGCGCACCTCCTACGCGGTGCTGACCGCGGCGGGAGCGACGCGGATCGCGCGCGTGCTGCCCGCGTATCTGGAGGGCATCGAGCAATGGTTCACCGGGCTGCTGACCGGGCCGCAGTTGGACGAGTTGGTCGCGGGGCTGCGCATCATCCGCGACGCGGCCAATCCCGAGGCGACGGCACTCGGCGATTAACTACTCGGGCCGAGTCTGCCGCACCCGTTCCAGCCCATCGAGGATGAGGTCGAGCCCGAAATCGAAGTCGGCGACGCCGTTGTGCGCGCCGGAGCTGACCAGCCGGGCCAGTGCATTCATGTGGGGGTGGCTTTCGGCGGGGATCAGCGGCAGGAATTGCTCTGCGGCCGAGGCGTATTCGTCGGGCACGAGCGGAAAATTGAGTTCCTGCAGGGTGAATCCATAGATGTGGCTGTCCATGGCATTCCAGGCGCGGTCGGCCTGCTGGAGGCTGAAGCCCGCAGTGTGCAGGCAGCCGATGGTCGCATCGACGTAACGCAACATGGCGGGGCCGACGTTGATCCTCGACCCGATGAGTCCGGTGGCCCACGGATGGCGGCGCAGTGTTTCGTGCGCGGAGGTGGCCCGCCTGCGCATGGCCGCTTTCCAGTCGCCGCCGATCTCCGGTACCTCGATCTCGGCGACCACGAGGTCAACGATGCCGTCGAGGAGATCGTCTTTGTTGGCGACGTGGTTGTAGAGCGACATCGCCTCTACGTCGAGCGCCTGTGCCAGCTTGCGCATCGACAGTGACCCCAGCCCGTTCTCGTCGGCGAACCGGACTGCGGTGTGCAGCACCCGGTCTCGGCTGAGCGGGGTGCGGGCGGGGCTTGCGGGGGTCTTGGGCATGGGCCTTTCTTTCTTGACGTACTTACGCCGTAAGCGTACCGTTTCGAGCGAACGACTTACGGTGTAAGTTCGTCGAATCGCAGGTGAGGACGAGTTCCATGGTTGAACCGAAGGGTCAGCAGGTCAGGACGAAAGCCGTGTCGACGGACCGGGACGGGCTGTCCGCCGGTGCTGACGGCGCCACGATGCATGCGATTGTCGGCCCGTCGTACGGGTCGAGCGAGGTGCTCCGCCACGAGGTGGTCGACCGCCCCACGGTCGACGACGGCGAGGTGCTGATCCGGGTGCGCGCGGCATCCGTCTGCTCCGGTGACGTGCACCTGCTCACCGGCAAGCCGTACCTGATCCGACTCGGATTCGGGTTGCGCAGGCCCAAGTATCGAATTCCGGGGCAGGACGTGGCCGGTGTGGTGGCCGCGGTCGGCGACAATGTCACCGGCTTCCGGATCGGTGACGAGGTGTACGGCAAGACCTCCGGCGGCGGATTCGCCGAATACGTCTGTGCGTCGGCGCGCACGCTCGCGCCCAAACCGGCCACGCTCACCTTCGAACAGGCTGCCGCCGTGCCGGATTCGGGCATTACCGCGCTGCAGGGCTTGCGCGATGTCGGACGACTCCGCCCCGGTGGGTCGGTCCTCGTCAACGGCGCTTCCGGCGGTGTCGGCTCCTTCGCGGTCCAGATTGCGAAGGCGTTCGGGGGTGAGGTGACGGCCGTCTGTAGTACGCGCCACCTCACTGCGGTCCGCGATCTGGGTGCCGACCACGTAATCGACTACACCGCACGGGATTTCACCGAGCTCGACAGTGACTACGACGTCATCCTCGACCTGGTCGGCAACCGGTCGTTGCGCGAGTGCCGTCGCGTACTCGCACCCGAGGGCGTCTTCGTCTCCTCGGCGGGTTCGCCCGGCGGCAACTGGATCGGCCCGGTGCTCTGGATCGGAAAAGTCTTCCTGACCAACCTGTTCGCAAGCCAGACCTTCGCGCCGCTGCTCATGCGCCCGACCCGCGCCGACCTGGAATTCCTGACCGATCTCGCCGAGAACGGCACCCTGCGTCCGCTGATCGAACGGCGGTATCCCCTCGCCGAGGCGGCGGACGCCTTCGCGCACCTGGCCGACGGTCATGCGCAGGGCAAGACGGTGATCCTCGGGTGACCGTAAGGCGGCTGAATCATCAAAGCTTTTGGCTCAGAGGTGAATTCGGCTCGCAGTGAACTCGTGCGTGGAAATGGGTTGCGACACCACACAATAGGCGGCGCGACGCGGGACGCGTCGCGCCGTAGCGATGGAAGGTGCAGCCGGTGAGCGCACGTGTAGATGTATTGAACCCGCAGCGACCCAAGCGGGTGCTGATGGTGGCTTCGAATCCGGCGGTTTCGCGGCAGACCGGGTGGCCGATCGGATTCTGGTGGGCGGAGTTGACCCATCCGTACTGGGAATTCGTCGAGCGGGGTTATCAGGTCGACATCGCCGGCCTCGACGGCGGCGCGTTGTCCGCCGATCCGTGGAGCGATCCGCGGGATGATTCCGCCTACAGCGACGAGGACCTGATCAGCCTGGGGTTCCTCTCCTCGCCCAAACATGCTGCATTGGTGGAAAATTCGCTGGCGCTGGACGCGGTGAATCCAGATGACTACGACGCGGTGTTTCTCGTCGGCGGGCAGGCCCCGATGTACACCTTCATCGACGAGCCTCGCATTCATGACTTGGTGTCCTCCCGCGTCGCGGCAGACCGCGTCGTCGCCGTCGTCTGTCACGCCACCTGTGTCCTGCTGAAGGCCACGCTGCCCGATGGACGGCTCGTGGTGGACGGGCGAACCTGGACCGGATTCGCCAATGCCGAGGAAGACTTCGCCGACGAGTTCGTCGGCCAGACCATCCAGCCGTTCCGAATCGAAGACGAGGCACGCAAACTCGACGGTACGAACTTCATCGTCGCCGGTCGTTTCGTACCGCATGCGGTACGCGACGGCAACCTGATCACCGGCCAACAGCAGTACTCCGGCGCCGCGGCGGCCCGGCTGGTGATCGAGGCGCTCGGCGTATAGGCCGCCCCGTACGCAGTTCCTGTGGTCGAGTGGCACATAGGTGCGGCGAAGGTCGAGAAGTTCTCTCGCTCATGTGCCACTCGGCTCCTCGACGGCGGCGGTGAGTCGTGCGATGAGGGTGCGGATGTGGGCGATCAGTTCGGGGGGTTCGTGGATGTGGAACGGGAAGCCGAAGCCGGCTACATAGATGGCCAGTTCGTCCAGGGAGTTGGAACCTGTTCGGAGTAGGCAGGATTGGTGGTCGAGGGGTTCGATGGTGCCGACGGTGGGGGCGATGCGGTCGGCGGCCACCTCGGCGGGGACGTCCAGCGTGATGCGGGCGGAGTAGCGGTAGGGGGAGGTGGTGACACCGCGGGAAACGTAGCCCGCGAGGTCGATGTCGGGGGCCTCGCGCGGGGTGAAGCGCGGGCCGGTGGGGATGCGAGGGTTGATGCGGTCGACGCGGTAGGTGCGCCAGTCGGCGCGGTCGAGGTCCCAGGCGATCAGGTACCAGTGGCGGCCGGTGTGGGCGAGGCGGTGGGGTTCGGTGGTGCGCAGTGATGTTGTGCCGCGATGGCTCCGGTAGTCGAAGCGCAGGCGGTGGTTGTCGCGGATGGTGGCGGCGAGCGCGGTGAGGACATCGGGATCGACGGTCGCCGCCGCTGTGGGGACGGTGATGGTGGTCGAGTGCAGCAGACTGACGCGGTGGCGCAGCCGCGAGGGGAGCACCTGCTCGAGCTTGGTGAGTGCGCGCAGCGAGCTGTCCTCGATGCCCGCGATGGTGCCGCCCGCCGCGGTGCGCAGGCCGATGGCGACCGCGACGGCCTCGTCGTCGTCGAGCAGCAGGGGTGGGAGTTGCGCGCCCGCGCCGAGGCGGTACCCCGCCACGCCCGGCGTGGCGTCGACGGGATAGCCGAGGTTGCGTAGCTTGTCGATATCGCGGCGGACGGTGCGTGCATCGACCCCGAGGCGTTCGGCCAGTTCGGCGCCGGTCCAGTCGCGAGGCGTCTGCAACAGCGACAGCAGACGCAGCAGGCGGGCGGAGGTTTCCAACATAGCTACAAAGTCTGCCCCGGACATAGGGCGAAAAGTGTCCTAAGTGGGTCATAGCGGAGCCGGAACTGTTGGTCGTCGACACCCGCGCGTTCTTCCACGACTTGTGCTAAAACCGAAGCCTGTGGTGCTCGCGTCGGCATATCGTCGCCGCGGCAAGGCCACGATCGGATGTACAGGAGTGACCGTCATGAGCGAGCAGCGTTGGCTGACCCAGGAACAGCGTGAAGATTTCTGGGGGCGCTGCGGCTGGTCACCGACCATGCCGGAATCCGACCGCGTGATCATCGAAAACCGCTGGGACGACGAGTCGATCGACATGGCGAAATTGTTCGGCTGGTGACCTGGACGTCGACGCCTCACCCGGTGAGTTCGCCCGCGCGCTGCCACGAGTTCCGCTCCGCGGCGAATGCCTCGGCTTGCATTGCCCGGAATTCCTCGATGGATCCGGCGTTGTCGGCGAGGAACTGCCGGTAGTCGGCCAGTCGGAAGTCACCGTCTTCGGCTTTCACCCCGACGTTGCCCGCAGCGAAATCGGCACGCAGGTCGAGGAGTTCCTCGGCTTCGACGGGATACCAGCGGATTCGGTCGAAATAGCGAAGCAGCCACGGGTTGTCTTCGGGGTCGGTGCCGGCGTTGCGGTGGTTCCACACCTGGGTGGTGCGGCCGACGAACTGATAGCCGCCGGGGCCCTCCATGCCGTAGATGCACAGGTAGGCGCCGCCGATGCCGACCGCGTTCTCGGGGGTCCAGGTGCGGGCCGGATTGTATTTGGTGGTGACCAACCGGTGGCGCGGATCGGTGGGGGTGGCTACCGGCGCGCCGAGATAGACGTCACCCAGGCCCAGGACCAGGTACTCGGCGCCGAACACGGTGTCGTAGACGTCCTGTACCGCTGCCAATCCGTTCATGCGGCGGATGAATTCGATGTTCCACGGGCACCAGGGGGCATCGGCGCGGACGCCGTGCTGGTAGCGGGTGATGGCCTCTCGGGTCGACGGATCGTCCCAGGAGAGGGGGAGATGGACCGTGCGGCTCGGCACGATGAGCTGGTCGGAGGCCGGGATGGTGCGTTCGGCTTCGGCGAGCAGGTCGAGCAATGCGGGCACCGGCAGGATGGCAGGGTCGACGCGGACCTGGAGGGACCGGACACCGGGGGTCAGCTCGGTCACGCCGCGCACTCCGGCGGCAAGCAGGTGCCGGTGCAGTGCGTGGACGCGGGCACGCAGACCCAAATCCAGTGTCATGGCGCCGTATTCGACGAGCACACCGTCATTGCCTTGGCGTCGGTAGGTCACGCCGGTCTGGTCGTCGACGTCGGTCCGGCGCAGCACGCCGTCGTCATCGTCGCCGCCGGTCGAAATGACTGTGGGCCATGCGGCCCGACGCGCCGGACCCAGTTCACGGATCGAGGCGGCGTGCGCACTGCGAATCGGGACGAAGCGCACGGCGTCGCCGGGGGCGAGCTGGCCGAGCTTCCACCGGTCGGCGGCGACCACGGTGACCGGGCAGACGAAACCGCCGAGACTGGGCCCATCCGGTCCGAGCAGGATCGGGGTGTCACCGGTGAAGTCGAGTGCACCAACGGAATACGGCGTGTCATGAATATTCGACGGATGCAGGCCCGCCTCGCCGCCGTCGGTCCGTGCCCACTCCGGCTTGGGGCCGATGAGCCGGACTCCGGTGCGATCGGAGTTGAAATGCACTTCGTAATCGGTGCCGATGACCGTGTCGAAGTCGGCGCGGGTGAAGAACTCCGGTGCACCGTGCGGACCCTCGGTGACCGCCAGCTCCCATCGTCGGCTCAGCACCGGCTGCTCCTCCATCGGAACCGCCGCCGCAACTCGGCCGATATGCGGTGCAAGCGGCAGTATTTCGCCCACCCGCATCGCACTACCTGCACTGCCGCCGAACCGGCCGAGCGTGAAAGTCGAGACGCTGCCGAGGTATTCGGGCAGCTCGATGCCGCCCGCGATCAGCACGTAGCAGCGCATGCCCGGCCCGCGAACGGCCCCGACATCCAGCACGCCGCCGGCCGGAACCTGCACGGTCCGCCACTGGTGCACGCGCGCACCGTTCACCGTGATATCGGTGGCTGCACCGGTCACGACCACCCAGGTCGGTGCGGAAAACTTCAGTGCGGGCCCGCCGAGGGTGCATTCGAGTCCGGCCGCGCCCTCGTCGTTGCCCAGCACCCGGTTGCCGAGCCTGAAGGAAAGATCGTCCATCGGTCCCGACGGCGGTACACCGACATGCCAAAAGCCGACCCGGCCCGGCCAGTCCTGCACTGTGGTGAGCATCCCTGGGCGCACCACCTCGACCTGCGTGAGGGCAGACGAGTCCACAGCTCTGCGGTCCGCAACAGCGGGGCGAGCATTCCGGCCCGGACAGTCGGCTGCACCGCTGTCGAGAAGGTCTGCGGCGGCCTGACCGATCGGACCGGCGGGAGGCCGACTGTCGGCCCGGTCGGATTCTCCGTATCCCGACCGGGCCGCTGTCGGAGTCGAGGTTTCGGCGGATTTTCCGGGTGAGCTGCTGGTCGTTGCGCCGCTGCGCGGTAGTTCGGCGACGGTCATCGGGTCACCACCATGCGCACGGGGGTGGGGTCGAAGCCGTTGCAGGGGTTGTTGATCTGCGGGCAATTCGAGACGAGCACCAGCGTGTCGGTCTCGGCGCGGAGGGTGACTTTCTTTCCGGGAGCGGACAATCCGTCGACGATGCCGAGGGTGCCGTCGGCCTCCACCGGGACGTTCATGAACCAGTTGATGTTGGACACCAGATCTCGCTTGCCGAGACCCCATTTCAGTGCCTCGGCCAGGAAGTTCTCCACGCAGGCGTGCTGCTGGCGGGTGTGGTGGCCGTAGCGCAGGGTGTTGGACTCCTGGGAGCAGGCGCCCGCGATGGTGTCGTGGTTGCCGACCTCGTCGGCGACCACGGTCATCAGGGCGGTGCCCACATCGGTGCGCAGCACGCTGCCGGTGGTGAGGAAGATATTGCGCTGGGCGGTGATGGTGGCCTGCGCGCTGTAGCGGTCGGTGTGGTCGGCGGCCGAGTACAGCAGGCAGTCGACGGCCTGATTGCCGTGCAGGTCGATAATCTCGAGCTGTTCGCCTGCCCGGACTACCGTGGACCACGGCGCGCACGCGGGAACGGTCTGGTCGAGCACGACGGTGCGCGTCAGTGTCGAGTTCATGCCGATACCTCCAACGTCAGCGCGGCTGCCCACGCTTGTTCGGTGTTCTGCACGGCCCGTTGGTATTCCGGGTCGGAGTTGTGGGTGGCGGTGAGCTCCTCCGGCGCCGACCAGGCGATGACATCGAGGTCTGTTGCAGGCCGGTCGTCCAGCGGGTGCGTGGCATTGGCGATCAGCGCGATTACCGGTAAGTGCACGAGCAGGTCGACCGAGGCGCCCGCACCCGCGCTGCCGGTGGCGATCAACGTGCCGTCGGATTCGACGCGGACACCGCGGAAGAACGACACCGTGGGTGCGATGTCCCGTGGTTCGAGGCCCTGTTTGGTTCCCGCGAGCCGGAGCAGGCCACGGGCCTCCGAGGCGGGTCCACAGAGGGTGTCGTGGTGGCCGGAGGTGTCGGCGAGCACGGTGGCGAGCACCCGGCCCTGATCGGAGAGCAGTGGATGGCCGTCCGCGAGGTAGGCCTGCCACGGCACCTTGACGGTGTCGGCGACATTGAGGCGTTCCCACGGCGCGTCGGCCCGCACGAGCAGCAGGTGCCCGCATGCGGCGCCCGCGGGATCGCCGAGCCGGATGCGGGTGCCGCGGCCGAGCACAACGTTCGCGTAGCCGCCTGCCGGAATGCGTTGGGCCCACGTGATCTTTGTGGTAGCGACGCCGTCGGGCAGCACAGGGTTGGCGACGGCGGCCGCTGCGGCCTGCGATCGGGCGTGCGCGCGGGCGTCGGTAGTGGAAGCGGTGCTTGTCATGATTGCTCCCTCGGGTCAGGTGTGTCGAGGTATCGGATCGGACGTGCGCGGTGGCGGGCAACGGCGGCGCACCACCGCGCGCGGCCGGGGTCAGGCAGGTACTACGGCGGGTTCTGTGAGGTCGGCGCGGCGCGGTCCGGCATTGACGAACCGATGTACGACGATCCCGACGGCCACCACGATCAGCACGAAAAGCGGTGCGGCCCAGAGCATCCACCAGCTCCCGCCCTTCGGGGTGTACACCTCCGCGCGGGGCCAGATCAGATTCACCGCCATCGCGATGCCCCACACCACGGCCAGCAGATTGATCGGAATGCCCGCGCGGCTGAGGTTGAACAGCCCGGCGTCGGCGTTGTCGCGGCCCCAGCCCTTGAAGCGCGCGGCCAGCAGCGGCACCGTGACAAGCAGGTAGGCCAGATACAGCGTCACAATGCAGACGCTGGCCAGCGTCGCGAAGATCGCGGCGTTGCCGAGGTTGAGCACCAGCAGGCCGATGCCGAGCACACCGATCACGATGGCGGGCAGCATGGGTGTGCCGTAGCGCGGATGCACCGCGGCGAGTTGCTCGGCGAAGGGCAGCTTGCCGTCGCGCGCCATCGAGAACATCAGTCGCGAACCCGCGGTCTGAATTGCCAAGGTGCACACCATGATCGCCACTGCGACACAGCCGAGCAGCACCTTGCCCGCCGGGCTGTCGAGCTTCGAGGTGAGCACATAGGCCAGGCCGTCAGTGGCCAGCGCGCCGCCGGACAAGCTCGGTGCGGCCATCAGTGCGCCGATCAGCAGCAGGCCGCCGCCGAGTGCGGAGACCGACAGTGCAGTGAGGATGGTGCGCGGCGCTACCGTGCGCGGATTCTTGGTCTCCTCGGAAAGCTCACCGGCGGAATCGAATCCGACCATCACGTACGCGGCCATCAGGCCGGAGACAAGGAACGCGGCCCAGTACGGGCCGGGTGCGGCCTGATCGGTCTGCAGCACCACGCCCGGACCGCGTTCGGTGTGGGTGAAGAACAGCGCGACGATCGCGACGACACCGACGATCTCGACGGTGACACCGATCGAGTTGATCTTGGCCATCAGGTCGATGCCGATCACATTGATCACTGTCGTGATCACCAGCAGGACGCTGCCGAGCAGGACCGCGTTCGCGGCACCGGACGAAGAGGTGAGCGCGCTGTCCGCGCCGACAACCTGGAATCCGCTCCAGATCGAGGGCAGCACCACCTGGAGTGCGATGGCCGCCGCCGCGGCGGTGACGATCTGTGCGATGACCATCATCCAGCCCGCGAACCAACCGACGACTTCACCGCCCAGTCGGCGCGACCACTGGTAGATGCAGCCCGAAATCGGGTACCGCGCGGCCAGTTCGGCGAAGTTGAGCGCGACGAGCAGTTGGCCCGCGAACACGATCGGCCAGGTCCAGAAGAACGCGGCGCCGCCGAACGAGTAGCCGAGGCCGAAGAACTGGAAGATCGTGGTGAGGATCGAGACAAAGGAAAATCCGGCCGCGAACGAGGCGTAGCGGCCGAGCTTGCGGTGCAGCACCGGCTGATAACCGAAGCCGGCGAGGTCCACGCCGTCAGCGCTGGTGTCCGGTGGTGCTGCGGGGGCAGCGATGGTGGGGGCGGGCGAATCGACTTCAATGGCCATGGGTGGGGTCCTTCGGCGAGTGGCCAATACCTATCAGATGACAGTTTTGCGTTCGCGATCGCGCTTTCGGTGTCCGGTGTGTATCGCTTACGGGAACCCCGGTAACTTCTGGATTGCCTTGATTTCTGTCAAGTGACAGAAACCTCTCTGCTCGGCCACGACCGGCCGTGTGAACGCTGATGCGCCGGTGAAAGCCTCGAAACGCGATGCCAGAATGGGCAGGTGGCAAACCTCCGCCCCGGCCGTCCTCGACTGGCACAGCGACCGCGTCGCGGGCAGACACCGCGCGCCGAGATCCTCGACGCCGCCGGTGAGCTGTTCACCACCAACGGGTACGCCAACACCTCCACGCGTGTTGTCGCCGATGCGGTCGGAATCCGGCAGGCCTCGCTCTACCACCACTTCGCGGCCAAGGACGACATCCTCGACGCGCTGCTCGGCGAAACTGTCGCCGCCCCCTTGGAACTCGCCGAACGGCTGCGCGATGTGCCGGAGTCGGTGGCCGCGCGACTCTACGCGCTGGCCTGGTTCGATGTCCGCCAGCTGTGCGCGGCCCGCTGGAATCTGGGTGCGCTGTATCTGCTTCCCGAGCTGCGTACCGAACGCTTCGCCGCCTTCCGTTTGCGGCGCGACGAATTACGCAGGCACTACGAGGTATTGGCCGCAAGCGTGCTCACCGAGACGGCAGGCGCGAGCGTCGCCGGGCTGGCGGGGCTCCCGTTCCGCCTCGTCGAGACGGTGATCGGCATCCGCTCCGATGCGGGCAGCGCGCCGGCTTACGCTGAACGCGCGATCCCCGACGCAGTGCTGCGGATGCTCAGCTGGCCGGGCGACCTCGACGAGTTGCGTACGGTGGCGGGCACGCTGCTGCACCGATTGCAGGCCGCCTGACCTTCGGTTCGTCAGCCCTTGCCGCTGGAAGCCTGGAACTCGAAGCCCCAGCCGTACATCTGGGCGATCTCCCGGATGCCGCTGCCGGGACGGCCCCCGGGCGGACGGATGAAGGTGCCGTCGCGGCGAACGACGAACTCGCCGTTGAGATTCTCGATGTGGGCGAGAACGACGTCGCGTGAGTTGTCCGTGCAGCCATCCATGGTCATCTCGATCGGCACCGAGTTGACCGGGTACAGGGTTGCGGTGGCCTGTACACCGCGGAAATCGGTCGCGCCCTCATAGATGGACGCGAACACCAGGATGCGGCGGAACTGCGCGGTGAAATCGAGGTTGATGTCGAGATTCTCGCCGGTGCTGCTGCTGCCGGTCCTGTCGTCCTGGTCGAGCCGGATGAAGGGCGGACGGTCCAGCGCGCCGAAGGAACGATCCAGTGCGCGAACGGAACCGATGCGGCCGTCGGCCAGCTCGAAGAAGCAGCAGAGGTCGAGGTCGAGGGTGCCCCCGCCGCGCTTCCTGCCGAACAGCCCGCCACCGCTCGCAGCGACCGAGGTCGTCCAGTTCAGGTTGACGCGCATAGTGCCCGATATCGCGCCCTGCTTGGTCAGCGAGATCGATGGCGACTCTTTGGTCAGCGAGATCTTGCTCATGTTGATCGGCGCACCCGACGGCCCGGCTGCCGGAGGCTGCTGCGGCGGGTAGGGCGGTGGCGGCGCGCTGTAGGGCGCCTGTGGTGGGTAAGGCGGCTGCGGCAGATACGGCGGTGGTGGCGTGGACGCACTGTAGGTCGGCGGCGGTGGCGCGAACTGTGGTGCGGGCGGGGCGAATTGCTGTGGCGGCGCGGGCGGCGGTGCGAACTGCTGCGGCGCGGGCGGAGGTGGTGGTGGGGTGAACTGCTGGGGTCGCGCGGGCGATGCGGCGGGAGCCGGTGCGTCATCGACGGAGATGCCGAAGTCGGTGGCAAGACCGGCCAGCCCCGAGGCGTATCCCTGTCCGACGGCACGGAACTTCCACGTGCCCTGCCTGCGATACAGCTCGCCGAGTACGAACGCGGTCTCGGTGGTCGCGCCGACGCTGTCGAAACGGGCGACCTCGCCGCCGTTCGACGCGTCGATCACCCGCACATAGAGACCGTGGAACTGCCCGAAGGTGCCGCCGTCCGAGGAGGCCGCGATCACGATGGTGTCGATCTGCGACTCGACCTGGGCCAGATTTACCGACAACGTGTCCAGCACGACCGGACCCTGCTGTTTGCCCTCGTGCCGGACCGCGCCGGAGGCATGCGCAGGCTGGTTGTAGAAGACGAAGTCACCGTCGGACCGCACCTTGCCCGAGACGAGCAGCAGTGCGGATGCATCCGCATCGGGAACCGCGGGTCCCGACTGCCACCCCAGTTCGATGCGGACCGCGGACATCGGCACCGGAACATTGGCGCCCTTCATCATCGACACAGCTGCCAACGTATCGGAAACGGGCCGCCCGCGTCAGGGCTCCGCGCCGCGGGTCGGCGGCGCGATCTGCCAATGTCGATGCAGCCCGCCCGCAATCTCCGGGAGCACGGTCACCGGGACGCGTTTGCGGCGCAGCATCTCCCGAATTTCCTGCACCTGCTCACGTTTGCGCATGTCGTAGGCACCCGACACCGGGCGAATCACCGGCGGAATGGACAGCAGCACCAGCTCGCCGTGGCGTTCGTCGCCACCGGAAAGGTCGAGGGCAAGCGACCACCTGGCCCGCTCGTCGAGTGCGAACCGCCCGGCAACCACCCGACCCCAGTCGATACTGGATTCCCGCCACGGGGTGCGCCGGTAGATTCCGCCGTCGGTCAGGACGACGACATCGCGTCCGAACAGCGAGACCAGGATCGCGATACCCGCGACCACACCGGCGAGCAGCCCGGTGAACACCCGGTTCGGGCCGAACCCCGTGACGATCGCACCACAGACGAGTGTGGTCACCCCGATGCCGAGCGCGCCGTAGAGCAGCGCTCGTTGAGTGGGAACCACGCCAGCGCGCACCATCGTCATCTCGCCTCCTGCCGACTGCGAATCCCACCGTACCGGGCCGATCCGCCCGTCGAGGCGCAGGGGATCAGCGGTTGTACGGCTCCTCCTGAATCCAGTTGAAACCACGGTCGATCAGCGGGAACGACCCGATGCTCACCCCGGTGAACCAAGCGTGCACGCGGTGCCCGGCGAAGTCGCCGACGATCACCATCCGATTCGGCTCCGGCCACCAGTAGGTGAGGCGGATATGCACCGGCGTCTTGCGAAGGGTGTCCCGAGGCGCTCCGGTTTCTCAGGCCTCCAACGCGACCGCGGCCTCGCCCGTGTACACCAGGAAGGTCAGGCTCTGCTGGAAGTACAGCTGCACCGACTCGGCGTCGTGCGACAGGTAGCCGATCGACAGGTCTTGGCCGAGTTGCAGGTCGAAGTCGCCGCCTCGGGTGGTCAGCACGAACGCGCCGTCGATGGCGGGGGCCCAGATGATCTCGCCGTCGGGGATCAGGCGTTCGATATGGGTGCGGATCGGGTGGCCGTGATCGGACGTCTCGCTGACCGCCGTGTACAGGTCCGCACTGAGCAGCACCGAGTACGGGCCGTCGACGCCCGCCAGCCGCAGCGCGCTGAGCGCCTGGGTGACGGCCTCGGGTACCAGCCGCGCGTCGCTCGGCACGTTGATCGCCTCGTTGGACGAACTTGCCCGGATACCGGTGATATTCGCGGCCGGGTAGCCCTCGAAGATCGCGCGGTCCTCGGCGAACGCGATGCGTCGCGCGGCCTCCTTCACCGGATCCAGATCCGTGTCCTTGGCGCCGCGCTCGACATCGTCGAGCTCATCGCGCGACAGTGTGAACGGGACCCGCAGTTCGACCAGCGGCGCGACAACGCGCTGACGGGCCTGCACGCCCACGTCGGGCGCGGCGATCGCGGTGGTGCGCCCGAGACCGACGGCGGAGTAATCGGTGCCGTGCGGGCCGGACAGATCGACGACGCGACGTCCGGCGATGTGCCGCTTGAAGGTTCGCGTCGCCTCTTCCTCGATTGCCGTCCACGCCTCGGAGGTGATCGGCGCAAGTTCGCGATGGAGGTTGTTCATTGCTGCGTGCTCCTTTTCAACGTGCCGATACCGAGTGATCCATCTCCGGTGTCCGACTTGTCAACGCCCTCGGCGCTCGAAGATTCCTCGACCTCGGGAGCGTCCGGGGGAGCGTCGAGGAAGTCCTGGGGCGGTGTGAAGAACAACGTGCCGGTGACCGCGGTGGAGAAGTCCAGAATTCGGTCGTATTCGGCCTCGTCCGAGCCGAGGAACATCCGCGTGAGCATGGCCTCGGTGACGCTGGGCGTGGCGGCGTAAGCGATGTAGTACGTGCCGAATTCGTCGTCGCGGATGCTGCCGAACGGCATATTGGCGCGCAGGATCTGACGTTGGGTTCCATCGGGATCGACGATCGTGTTCACGGCGACATGGGAATTCAGGGGCTTGTCCGCGTCGGAGAACTCGATGTCGTCCAGCTTGGTGCGGCCGATGACCCGTTCCTGCTCGGGGACGGGTAGTTCGCGCCAGTCTGTCATGGCGTGCAGATATTTCTGCACGATCACGTAGCTGCCGCCCGCGAAGTCGGGGTCCTCGTCGCCGATCAGTGCCACCCGTCCTGCGTCCGAGGTCGGCGAGGCGCCTTCGGGATTCTCGGTGCCGTCCACGAAGCCGAGCAGATCGCGCTGCTCGAAGTAGCGGAAACCGACGGTCTCGTCGACGATGGTCACCGCGCCGTTGAGTCGGTCGCTGAGCAGCATCGCCAACTCGAAGCAGGCGTCCTGCACTTCGGCTTTGATGTGGAACAGCAGGTCGCCCGGTGTGGCGGGGGCTTTGTGGTGTGCGCCGTCGTAACCGGGGAAGTCGTGCAACTCGGCGGGCCGCGGTCCGGTGAACAGCCGATCCCACGCGGCCGAGCCGATCGACGTCACACAGGTCAGTCCGGATCCCGGCAACCGGAACCCGACCGAACGGCGCAATCCGGACAGATCGGCGAGCACCTCGCGCACCGTCTGCTCTCCGCCCTCGTCGATGGTGGCGACGAGGAAGATCGCGGCCGGTGTGAGCGGTTCGAGGATCGGCTGTGGCTCACCCATGATCAACAGCGTAGTGGCCGGCGCCGACACACCGGTGGAGCGGTGCGGGCTACTTGGCGACTGTCAGCAGGAACGCGACGTCGTCCACGGCTTTGACGCTGTGTCGTGCTTTCGGTACAACCAGCAGGTCACCGGCCGAGCCCTTCCATTCGTTGGTACCGCTGATCAGCGTCAGCGTGCCGCTCAGCACCAGCAGCGTCGACTCGCCCGCGTTGTCGTGCTCGGCCAGACTCTGGCCCGCGCTGAGACCGACAACGGTCTGGCGCAGCGAATTGGCGTGTCCGCCGTAAATGGTTTGCGAACTGCGCCCGCTCGTGGCGGTGGCGGCCAACTTGAGCTGTTGGCGAGCGACCGCTGTCAGCGATTTCTTGTCCATGGACCGCCTTTCGCAGATCACATCCACCCGGATCAGGGCTGGTGATTCGGGCTGGTGGGCGGCGGGTGGACGGATGTCCGAACCGCCGCCTATTCAGGAGTATGCCCGACGTCTGCGCGCCGCGGGCCAGGTTTGATCGCCTGCCCTCGGTGCGGCGTGTTCACGGCCGTCCCCACCGGTCGAACGGTGTTGTGCTGCTGCGGCTGACCGATGCCGGAGGTTTGCCTACTAGTCGGATCGGTGGCGGATGTAGTGCCGGATACGGAAGCGCAGCCCGGTCGTCGACTCCTGCCACTGCGCCGGTTCGACGGCATGCCATTCGGGGCCGATGAGAGGTGCGTACGCGTCGCCGTCCACGGTGGTGTCGACCTCGGTGACGAGCAGATCCGTCGCGAAATCCATAGCGGCGCGATAGATCTCGCCGCCGCCCGCGATCCACACGGTGCTCGGCGTACTCATGGCCATCGCCTCTGGCAGCGATCCTGCGCGTTCGGCGCCCTCGGCCGACCAGTCGGATTGCCTGGTCACCACGATGTTGCGACGGCCGTCGAGCGGGCGGAATCTCGGTGGTAGCGAGTCCCAGGTGCGCCTGCCCATTACCACGGGATGACCCATGGTGACGGCCTTGAAATTCGCCATGTCCTCGGGCACGCGCCAGGGGATGGTGTTCTCGAAACCGATTACCCCCTCAGGGGTTTGCGCCCAGATGAGCCCGATCGTCCGGTCCGGTCCGCTCACACCGCCACCGGGGCCTTGATGGCCGGGTGATGCTGGTAGTCGACGATGTCGACGTCGGTATAGGTGTAGTCGAACAGCGTCGGCGCCTGGCGCAGCCGCAGCGTCGGGAACGGGTACGGGTCACGGGTGAGTTGCTCGGTGACCTGCTCGACGTGGTTGTCGTAGATGTGGCAGTCACCGCCGGTCCAGATGAAGTCGCCGGGCTCCAGCCCGGTCTGCTGGGCCACCATGTGGGTGAGCAGCGCATAGCTGGCGATATTGAACGGGACGCCGAGGAACAGGTCGGCGCTGCGCTGATAGAGCTGGCAGGACAGCTTGCCGTCGGCCACGTAGAACTGGAAGAACGCATGGCACGGAGCCAGTGCCATCCTGTCCAGCTCGGCCACGTTCCAGGCGGAGACGATCATGCGACGCGAATCCGGATTGTTGCGCAGGGTGTGCAGCACCTCGGAGATCTGGTCGATGTGGGCGCCGTCCGGCGTCGGCCACGACCGCCACTGCACGCCGTAGACCGGGCCGAGTTCGCCATCGGCGTCGGCCCATTCGTCCCAGATGGAAACGCCGTGTTCTTGCAGCCAGGAGACGTTGGAATCGCCGCGCAGGAACCACAGCAGCTCGTAGACGATCGACTTCAGATGCACCTTTTTGGTGGTGATCAGCGGGAAGCCCGCCGCAAGGTCGTAGCGCAGCTGGTGGCCGAAGATGCTGTGGGTGCCGGTCCCGGTACGGTCCGCTTTCGCCGTCCCGGAGTCCAGGACCAGGCGGAGCAGGTCCTCGTACTGGGTATCGCGAGCATTGGTGGCCACGCCTCGCGAGTTTACTGATGCCTGGCAAGCTCTCCGCACATGCGCAAGCTCTACGTGATCGGCATCGGCGCCGGCGACCCCGACCAGGTGACGGTGCAGGCCATCAAGGCCATGCGGCAGGTCGAGGTGTTCTTCGTCATCGGCAAGGGCGTCGAGAAGCAGGAGCTCGTCGACGTGCGGACCGCCATCCTGACCGAGCACCTCGCGGGCAATTACCGGATCGTGGAGATTCCCGACCCGCCGCGCGACCGCATGCCCGCGGACTACCAGGGCGTCGTCGAGGACTGGCACGACCGCCGCTCGGCACTGCTGGAGGAAGCTTTCGCGCAGGTCGACGGAGTCGGCGGCATTCTCGTGTGGGGTGATCCTGCGCTGTACGACAGCACCTTGCGGATTATCGAACGGGTACTCGAACGTGGTGCGCAGAGCTTCGACTACGAGGTGATCCCCGGCGTCACCAGCGCCCAGGCGCTGGCCGCCCGGCACCGGATGGTGCTGCACCGCATCGGCGAACCGGTACACATCACCACGGGCAGGCGCCTGCGCACGGAGGGCCTCGGCCCTGGCTCCAACCTGGTGATGCTGGACGGCGACTGCGCCTTCACCGAAGTCCCCGGCGACAATGTGCACATCTGGTGGGGCGCCTACCTCGGCATGCCCGACGAGACCCTCATCGAGGGCCCGCTGCGTGCGGTCGAGGACGAGATCGTCCGACGCCGTGCGGAATTGCGTGCCGAAAAGGGCTGGATCATGGACATCTACCTACTTCGCGTCGACACATAGCGTGCGCACGAAAGTGGTTGTCGGCGGTAGTGGAACGGTGGTTGCGTAGGGCTGTGGGGCCACGATTTCACTACGCTCGCTTATCCCGCGTTGCGCGCGGAGGTGGGTGGTGTTGCTGCTGCGCATCCAGCTGTTTTGTCGGTGCTCCCGGGTAGCCTGGGATTCGTGCCCGAGCTACCCGAAGTGGAGGCGTTGGCGCAGTTCCTGCGGGAACATGCAGTCGGCGCTGTCGTGGGGCGTGTCGATGTGGCCGCACTGAGCGCGGTGAAGACGTTCGACCCGCCGGTGACGGCGCTGTCCGGACGAGATGTGACCGGGGCGGGCCGGTTCGGCAAGTTTCTCGGGCTCGAGTGCGGTGGGCTGTGGCTGATCACGCATCTGTCCCGGGTTGGCTGGCTGCGCTGGATCGATGAGCCGAGTGCGACACCGCCGAAACAGGGCAGGGGACCGTTGGCGTTGCGTGTGCACTTCTTCACGCAGGAAGGGGCGACGCCCGCCTTCGATCTGACGGAGGCGGGCACCAAGAAGCGGCTGGCCGTCTATATCGTCGACGACCCGAAGGTGGTGCCCGGCATCGCCCGCCTCGGCCCCGACGCGCTCGACGTCACCGAGGCGCAGTTCGCCGAAATCCTGCACGGCACTTCCCAGCGCATCAAGACCGCGATCGTCGACCAGGCGCTGATCGCCGGGATCGGCAACGCCTACTCCGACGAGATCCTGCACACCGCGCGGATCTCTCCTTTCGCCAACACCAAAACCATGTCGGCGGAAACGATCTCGACACTGTATGCGGCCATGCGGGCCGAGCTCACCGACGCGGTGCAACGATCGGTCGGCCAGGATGCCGCCCGCCTCAAGGGCGAAAAGCGTTCCGGCATGCAGGTACACGCGCGCACCGGGCTGCCGTGTCCGATCTGCGGCGACACTGTCCGCGAGGTCTCCTATGCCGAGCGCTCGTTCCAGTACTGCGCGGCCTGCCAGACCGGCGGCAAGGTGCTGGCCGATCGGCGGATGTCGCGACTGTTGAAGTAGTCGACCGGTATGGCGAGCAGGCCGGTGTGCAGCCGGATGTCGGGCCGTGGACAGAGCCCACCCGCGGTCACGCCCCAGTTATTGCTCGGTTGACCAAACCACACTGGGCGGCAGCACGGGCTGCCGGTCAGCGCCATTTGCAGACGTCGCCCTGGTGCATCGCTCGCGACCGGTCCGGTTCGGACCTCACGTCAGCGTCGGCACCCCGATGCCTTGCCAGGCACTGCGTTTCGCTGAGTCCGGGTCGTTTTCCAGCCGGGTCGGATCATCGATGATCAAGGTGGTGCGGCGGTCCTCGGTGTAGGCGGGCCACGACGGCAGGGGTACGCCGTTGCGGGCGAAGGACAGCCAGTTGTCCTGGAACTGGCGGGTCACGGCGCGCAGGCCACGGCGCCCGCCCGCTGCGGTGATGGCCCGCCCGAAGGGCGAGTCGACCGCGCCGAATACCGGGATCAAGTCGGTCGCGTGGGTCGCGCCGACGCCCGCGAGATGGAATGCGCGCGGGGCGAAATCGTAGCGGTAGGCATACGTGGGTGCGTGGCGGCTGTGGCCTTCCATCGCGGTGATCGAGGGCCGCCAGAAGACGTAGTCGCCACCCATGCGCACCGCGACCTTCGGTGCGGGATAGCCGGGATACGCGGCGGTGACCCGGGATTCTGCTTCGTCGCCCGCCCGCGACAGCAGCCGGTGCAGTCGGTCGGGGTCGGTGGGCAGTTCATCGGCGAACCTCGCGAACAGGGTGCCTTCCTCGCGATTGGTGCCGATGATGAGCGGCACCCGGTGTGCGGTGCCGTCGGTGATCGCCTCGATCGGAGCCTTCGGTAGATAGGCGCCGTCGACTGTCGGTGCGATGGGGAACAGGCCGGGGTGTTCGCGCAGCACCCGCCCGCTGCTCCGGTCGACCGCGCGGCGAATGTCGTTCGCGTCGGCCGCGATCAGCGCGTCGACCGCGTTTTCCGCAGTGGCACCGAGAGCTTCGACGCAGCGGCGGGCGAAGGCACGGGCATCATCGGAACTCATCGCCCAATCGGCGGGTGGGCTCTGTGCGATGCCACGGTGGAACAACCCCTCGGCCGCGGGTGTCGCCAGCAGCGAGAGCACCGCGTGTGCGCCCGCGGATTCACCGAAGATGGTGACATTGCCGGGATCGCCCCCGAATGCCGCGATATTGCGCTGCACCCATGCCAATGCGGCGACTTGATCGCGCAACCCGAGGTTGGCATCGAAAGGCCGCTCCGGCGTGCTGAATTCGCCGAAGTCGACATAGCCGAACGCGCCGAGTCGGTAGTTCAGCGACACCACGACGACATCGCCGCGCACCGCCAGCCGCGCGCCCGAATACAGGCTCAGCGCCGACGTGCCGATCACATAGCCACCGCCGTGGATGAACACCAGCACCGGACGTGGTGTCGACGAGTGCTCGGCCGGTGCAACGACATTGAGTGTCAACGAATCTTCGCTGGTCGGCTGGTAGCGGCGCGGCCCGATCCGCGCACCGGACCTGTGCTGCATCGCGGCCGAACCGAATCGCGTCGCCTCCCGGACGCCGGTCCACGGGACTACCGGTTGCGGTGCACGAAAGCGCAGGTCTCCCACCGGAGCTGCCGCGTATGGAAGGGATCGCCAGCGCACCACACGACGGCCGCGGTGACCGCGGACAACTCCGTCGGCGGTCATGATATCTGCCATCTACCGATGGTAACTACGTTCGACGTGCTTCCAACAGACGTAGCCAGAGCTCGCTTACCGTCGGATAGGAAGGCACTGCGTGCCACAGTGTTGCCAGCGGTACCTTGCCGACCACGGCAACGGTCGCCGCGTGGATGAGCTCGCCGACCTCGGGGCCGACGAAGGTCGCACCGAGCACGGTGTCGGCGGCGGCGTCGATCACCAGCTTGGCGCGCCCGGAATAGTCGTCGCGCGCCAATGACGAACCGGCGACGGCGATGTCGATCTCCACGGTCTGCACCGAATACCCAGCTGTGCGCGCCGCCGCCTCGGTGAGTCCGACCGAGGCGACCTCGGGTGCGGTGAATACGACCTGCGGTACCTGCTGGTGATCGGCGGTCGCGGCGAACCGCGCATCGGAAAGCTTCCGGCCCTCCGCCCGTGCGGCAATGACATCCCCACACACTCTGGCCTGGTATTTGCCCATGTGTGTCAATGCGACGCGCCCGTTCACATCGCCCACCGCGTACAGCCAGTCGCCTTCGACACCGCGCGCGGTCAGCTGGTCGTCCACCTCGACCGGGCCATCGGGCAATCCGACCGCGGCCAGGCCGAGTGCTTCGGTGGCCGGTCCGCGCCCGGCGGCCACGATGATCTCGTCGGCCTCGATCCGGGCACTATCCGGATCCACGTCATCGCCGCGCAACCGCACCGTCACCGGGCCGCCGTGGATGCGCCCCTCGCCGGTGTCCTTCGCGTCCGCGCGCTCCACCTGCGCGGGCTGGGTCCGGAAGCGGACCCGGACACCCGCGTCGGCCAATCCGGCGGCCACGCGCTCCCGTGCGAACGGTTCGGCATTGCCGAGTAGTGAATTCCCGCGCACCAGCAGCGTGACCTCCTCGGCACCGAGACCGGCCAGCCAGGTCGCGGCCTCACAGGCGACGACACCGCCGCCGACGATCACCACCCGCCGGGGGACTTCGTGCAGGTTGGTGGCATCCCGGGAGGTCCACGGGAGTGCCTCGCGCAGGCCGGGAATGTCCGGAACGCTGGCGGTGGTTCCGGTAGCCAGCACCACGGCGTGCCTGGCGCGCAGCGTGCGGCCCTCGACCTCGACGAGCCGTGCACCGGCCAGGCGGCCGCTGCTGCGGATCACGTCGATCCGGTTGTCGGTGGCCCACTGCACCTGCGAGCTGTCATCGTGGTTGTGGGTGAAGCTGTCTCGTCTGCGCAATACCGCTTCGACGTCGAGGCCGCTCGCGGAGATTCCGGCCATTGCGTGGGCGCTCGCCAACAGGTGCACGGGTCGCAACAGCGCCTTGCTCGGCATACAGGCCCAATATGAACATTCGCCACCGACCAGTTCGCGCTCCACGATGGCTGCGGTGCGCTCGCTACCCGCGATGGCGTAGGCGGCCGCGTTCTCCCCGGCAGGCCCACCACCGATCACGATGACGTCGTATTCGGTGGTCTCCGGCCCCGCGGTCACTGCAGATAGCCCTCGACCTGACGGGCCGAATTGACCTGTGCATCGTCGGGCGAGCCGCCCTGATCGATGCGCGCCCGCCGGTGCCGCAGCAGATCCCAGGCCTGATCGAGCATGACTTCGAGCTCCGCGAGTTGCTGCCGCTCGGTGATCGGATCGACCTCACCGGCCGTCGCTCTGGACCGCAGATCGTGCTCGCGGTCGACCAAATTTTTGATACGCGCCAGGATGTCCTGTTCGGTCATGGAGACCATGCTACGACCGGGCCAGGCAATCTCCGGCCAACGGAATGGCGATCTCCAGGTCGGCCCAGCTGAGCGCGGTGTAACCGAGGGCGACGCCGAAGGACCGTTGGGCGCCGATGTGGTGGCGGGCCAATCCGTCGAGGGCGATGCCGCGCGCCCGGCCCTCGGCGATGGCCTGTTGCTCGGCCGCCGCCGATGTCAGCGGCACCACGACATGCGAACCTGCGTCGTCGCCGACCACCTCGAGACCCCGCCTGCGCAGCTCATCGACCACCAGTGCCCGGCGCGGCGGCAGGGCACGGCGCAGCCTGCGCAGGTGTCGCGCCAGGTCGCCGTGCCTGGCGAATTCGACGAGCACTTGCTGGCCCGCGGGACTCGGCCCGGTGCCGGTCAGCTCCCGGTGCGCGAGCACCGCGTCGGCGATCTCCGGCATTGCGACCAACCAGCCGGTTCCCAGACTCGGTGACAAGATCTTGCTCGTGGTGCCCAGGTGTACCACCACGTCCGGTGCCATTGCCGCGAGCAACGGCAAAGGCGCTGTGTCGTAGCGCAGCTCGCCGTCGTAGTCGTCCTCGATGATGGGCACGCCTGCTTGTCGGGCGAATTCGACGAGCTGAACCCGGCGTGCCGCCGGCATGCGCGAGCCGATCGGAAACTGGTGTGCCGGTGTGCAATACACCGCTTTGATGCCGGGCGGCAGCAGCTCGACCCGCAGTCCCTCGGCATCGACGGGGACGGGCAGTACCCGGACCCCCGCGGCCAGGAACGCGCCCGCGGCGCGTTGATAGCCGGGGTCCTCCATCGCGATCGCATCGCCGGGTCGCAGCAGCGCGGCGGCGAGTTCGCTGACCGCCGAACTGGTTCCGGCAGTGGCGAGCACGACGGTGTCGCTGTTCGCGCCGAGACCGCGGTGCCGCAGTAGGTGTTCGGCGATCGTCGACCGGAACTCCGGCTCACCGCCGCGGTCCTTGCGGACCATCGGGGCGATATCGGAGGCGGCCCGCCAGGCCCGTCGCCAGGCCGGCTGGTGGATGGCTTCGACGCAGGGTGCGCCGGGGCCGAGGTCGAGAAGCTCCGGGTTGTCCGTCGATCCGGATAAGGCGCTCGGCCGGGTAGGACTCGCGACGGGGGCGGTGGTCAGGTAGGTACCCGATCCGCGCTTGCCTGCGATCCAGCCCTCGGCGTGCAGCTGGTCATAGGCCGCGGCGACGACCGTGCGGCTCACTCCGAGCCGCTGCGCGAGCGACCGCGAGGAAGGCAGCCTGTCGTCGGTCCGCAGCACTCCGGTGCTCGCCGCGGCCCGCAAACCTGCTGCGACCTGCGCGGACAGCGGCTGCGCGGCATCCCGATCGAGCACGAGCGGGAGCTCGTCGAGCACTGGGCCCTCCAGAATTGGACTGTTGATTTTTCCTTGAATTGGCTATTTCGGAATGCCACTTTCCGCTTCAGGATAGTGCTATGACCAAGTCGATCACTGCCCGGCCTCCGCTCTCTCCGACTCCGCGCAGCACGCCGACCCGCGCAAAGGAGCGAGCCAGGACCGAAAGGGCCGACCTGGACGCGGTCCTCGACGCCGGACTGGTCTGCCATCTCGGTGTGGTGCTCGGCGGCTCTCCTGTGGTGATCCCCACCGTCTACGGGCGTGCCGGCGACACGCTCTACTTGCACGGCTCTACCGGTGCAGGCAACCTGCGCGCCGCACTCGACGGCGATATCTCCATCGCCGTCACCCTCGTCGACGGCCTCATCTACGCGCGCTCGGCCATGCACTTCTCGATGAACTATCGCTCGGCAGTGGTGCGCGGCCGCGCCGTGGAGGTGACCGACCCCGAAGCGCGGATGCACGCGCTGCGCATAGTGATCGAGCACTCCGCACCCGGCGCATGGGATCGGGTCCGCAAGCCCAACAAAAAGGAACTGGCCGCAACCAAGGTGCTCGCGCTCGATCTCACCGAGGCGTCGGTGAAGGTCAGGACCGGTGGCCCGAACGACGATCCCGAGGACATCGAGGCCGGCGGTGTGTGGGCGGGCGTGCTGCCCGTGCGTCAGGCGTGGGATACGCCGGTGCCTTCGGCGGATCTCGAGCCCGGCATCGAGGTGCCGCGGGATGTGCTCGACCGGGCGGACGCCGTCACGGCATCCTGATTACACCTCGCCCCGCGGCTCAGGGCTGGTTGCGCAGGAGTGTGTCGAATTTCGCTTTGCCTTCCTTGGTGAGCCAGGTGTCGAAGGTCATGAGTGTGGGGTGCAGTTTTCGTAGGGCGGGGATGTCGGCCTGCCAGCCGCCTTTTTCGTTGGCGACGATGTAACCCGCGATCGCGTCGGGGTCTCGTCCTTCGAGTGCTTCTCGTGGGATGTGACGGTAGGTGACGGGGTGTCCGGTGACATTGGTGATCGCGTCGACTATCTGTGGCATGGTCAGTTCGTCGCCCGCCAATTCGATTGCCTTACCTAGGTATTCGTGCGGGTTGCCGAAGGCCAGTGCGGCGAAGGCGCCGATATCGCTCACGGCGATGAGCTGCACGGGAACTTCAGGGAGGAATACATCGGCGAGGGTGCTGTCTCGCACGCCGAGTTGCGGGTCGGCTTGGTTCTCCATGAACCTGACCGGGCGCAGGATCGTTGCCGGCAGGCCGAGGTTGTCGATGTGCCGCTCGACTTGCCGCTTGCTCTCCCATCGTCGAATGCCGGTCTTGCGGTCCGCGCCGCCGACGGAGGCGTAGATAAAGTGTTGAACCCCAGCGGCTTTCGCTGCGTCGGCCACGTTGACGCCCAGTCGGATTTCGTCATCGATGGTGAATTCGGTTGGGGTGCCGGGATAGCCCTGGGTCGGCTGGACGCTGAAGACTCCGTAAGCGTCCCGCATCGCGGCATCGAGCGAGGTGCGGGAGTCCATGTCGCCCGGCGCGAGTTCGGCACCGGCCTCGGCTAGTGCCTGAGCCGCTTGGCTGCCCGGCGTGCGGACGAGCACCCGGACCCGCCAGCCATTCGCGAGCAAGTGTCGCGCCGCGGCGCCGCCCTGCCATCCGGTGGCGCCCGTTACGAGAATCGGGTGTTCTGCAGGCATGTCTTCCTCCATCGTGGCCCACCACAGTCAATCGGGGAGTGTCCCCGTTTTCTCGCTGCTACGATATGGGGACTATCCCCGTTTGGCAAACCGAGAGAGACTCGTGACGAAACCGAAGGGCCAGGACGCTCTCGCCCAGCGTCCGATGCGCGCCGACGCGCGGCGTAACTACGAACAGCTGCTTGTCGCCGCCAGGACCGCGTTCGCCGAACACGGCATCGACGCGTCTCTCGACGACATCGCCCGGCGTGCCGAAGTCGGAAACGCGACGCTCTACCGGCACTTCCCGACACGGCAGGCACTGCTGGAAGCTGTTCACCGCGACCAGATCGAGGCACTCTCGGAAGAGGCCAGGGAGCTGCTTGCCGCGCAAGCACCGGGCGAGGCACTGGCCACCTGGTTGCGGGCTGTCGCTGCCCACGGAAGTACCTCACGTGGGCTGGTTGCCGCACTGACGGCCGCCCTGCACAACGAGGGATCGGATATGTCGTGGTGCCGCGAAACGATATTCGCCGCCGCGACAGCACTGCTCACCCGAGCTCGGCAGTCCCGAGCCGTGCGCCCTGATATCACGGCGGCGCAACTACTCAAACTCGTCAACGCGATCGCCTTCGTCACCGAGCGAGAGTTGGACGGCGGCGAGCAAGCCGAACAGCTGATCTCGCTGGTAATGGACGGCATTCGTTTCCGGGAGCCGGTCACAGCTTCGCCGGTAGTCGACGAAGACTAGGGCGATCCGCGGAGCTGCGGACCGTCCGGTCATTGTGCATTCGCCAAGCGATTCACCGCACGCAATTTGTGCGCCTGACGGCCTCGAAAACTACCCTCATCCAGCCTCGACTACCCACGGAACGACGACGAGTGCGCGGCGCCGCTTGCGCCGCCGGACGCGCCGGGCGTCGGATAGATCGGCTCGTCACCACATGGTGAGCGGCAAATGCCGATCTGCTGCTGTCGTGCGAACGAGATCCCTTAACGCTGAGGTGGATTCGATGCGGGTGGAGTCGAGGCCGACCAGGGACAAGACGTAGTCGTCGGCAATGCGGCACAGGTAGCCGGATAGGCGGGTGCTGGGGAGCAGGTTCGCGGTGAGGCCGGGGTGGATGGCGCGGGCGGCGACGCCGGTGCAGTGGTGTGGGCCGAGGGTGCGCAGGGACGCGGGGAGGGTTCCGATGTTGGAGCACAGGATGTCTCGTTCACCGGCGCCCTTGGACAGCGCGTAGGCCCAGCGGTCGGGAATCACCTGTAGCAGTTCCTCGGGCATGCCGCCGGGGCTGGACATGCGACGCTCGTAGGCGATGCGGGACTTCTCGCGAATCGTCGCGAGGGTATCGGCGCGGTCGATGGTGATCTCCGTCATCGCGAGATCGTTGTCGACACGGGGTTCGTCTCGAGTGTCGACGGGGAGGCTGGCGTCGATCGTCGCGTGGGGGAATCCAGTGGCCCACAGTATGTTCGCGACCAGCCAGATGAACAGGCTGTTGGCGGTACCGCCCTGCGCGGCGGCCGCCTGGTCCCAGTCGGATACCGCGCACTGCATGATCGCGCTGTGCGTCGGTGCAATGCTGGAACCGGCGCGGGTACGGTCGGCTGGGGCTGTCCTGGGGCGTACTGGAATGCCATTGCGAAATGCGCGGGCAGTGCCGCGCAACACGATCGACCACTGTCGCAGCGCATCGGCCCAATCCGATTTCGAGGCAATGGAATTAGTCGATCGATTGGCGAGGTTCGCCGAATCGATCGGGTCCGATCCGCTCGGCGTGTAGTCGACGGCGCCGGTAGCGCCGGCTCGAGGTGATTGCGGTGCTGTCGAGCTCGTGCCGGAGCCGCCGTCGGATGCAGGGGGATGCCTTGCGGCCCGGCTGCGCAGGGCTTCGTCGACGGCGAGAACGAGTGCGCGGCCGTCGGCGATGGCGTGTGAACAGGTCAGGGAGACAAGGGTTCCGCCGTCGTCGAGCGCCACGGCCGACAGTCGCCACCCGGGGCCGAACTCGGGGTCGAGGTCGGCGCCTCGGCTGTCGGCCCAGTCGAGCAGTGTTTCGGTGGAGATCGGCTCGGTGGTGCTGTCGAGCGGGTGGGCCCTGGTGTTGGGTCGCCAGGATCGGCGGGCGCCGGGTACGCGCGGGCGGATCACGCGGCGGCCCAACGGCCCTGTGCACAAGGCGGTGTGGACCTCCTGGAGCAGCTGTGGGTCGATGCGGTCGGCCGTGCGCCACAGACCCTGTAGGGCGATCGGGGTGCCGAGGCCGCGATGAGTGCGCAGGAAGATTTCGTCGACGACGCTCAGTCGGCGGCTGCTGCCGAGCCGATCCGTGGGGTCGAATCGGTCGGCGTCATCGAGTCGATTGTCGTCGTGGCGGTTGCTGCCGCCGGGGCAGTCGGTGCCGTCGTGGCGGTCGGTGTTGCCGGGGCGATTTCCGTCGTCACGTCGATTCCGTGCGCTGGTTCGGCCCATCCGGGTCAGGCGCGTGCGCCGTGTCGGCCTGCGCCAGCGGCGAATCTCTGGGCGCCCTCCAGAGCCCCGTCGGCGAGGGCGGTCATGCCGTGCCGAAACTCATTGCGGATCGCGGCTTCCTCGTCGAGGCCGTCCTGTTCGAGCATCGACATCCGATCGGAGCGCAGGCAGGTTTGCGGCAGCGCGGCCAGTTGGGCGGCGACCTCCTCGGCGGCCCGGCGCGCATCACCGGTCGGCACCACGCGATTCACCAGGCCCATCTGCAAGGCCTCGGGTGCGCCCACCGCGCGGCCGGTGAGCACCAGATCCATCGCACGCCCTGTCCCGATGATGCGCGGTAGCCGCACGGTGCCGCCGTCGATCAGTGGCACGCCCCAGCGGCGGCAGAATACGCCGAAGGTGCTGTCCTGCTCGGCGATTCGCAGATCGCACCAGAGCGCGAGCTCGAGGCCGCCTGCCACCGCGTAACCGGAGACGGCGGCGATCACGGGCTTGGACAGCTTCATGCGGGTGGGGCCCATGGGGCCGTCGCCGTCTTCGATCGGCCGGTTGGAGTTCTCGGTGCCGAGCGCTTTGAGGTCCGCGCCCGCGCAGAAGGTGCCGCCATCACCCCATAGCACCGCGACCGACGCGATGGGATCGGCGTCGAAAGCGCGGAACGCGTCGGCGAGCGCGGCGGCGGTCGGGCCGTCGACGGCATTGCGCGCGGCGGGGCGATGCAGGATGACGGTGGTCACGGGTCCGGAGTGTTCGACACGGACGGCGGGACCGCTGGCTTGGTCAGTCACGTACACGACCATACGACGTACAACAGCCTGGAAACAGTCCTTGCGCCAAGAAATGAATCTGTGTTTCACTTCTTGCGTGGTGTACCGCAGAACCCCTGCCGTGCAGGCCCGCCTCGATGCGCAGGCCGCGCTGATCGTGCAGGCCGCGACGAAGGTCCTCTCCAGAGCGGGCTTTGCCGGGCTGTCCATGGTGGCGGTCGCGAACGAGGCCGCAGTGGCGACCGGGACGGTGTACAAGCATTTCGAAGGCAAGTCCGAACTGGTGAGTGCGGTGTTCCGGAAGGTGGTCGCCCGTGAGGTCGCCGCCGTCACCGCCGCGGCCGCGGAACGGATCGCGGATGCCGACACCGCAGCCTCCGCGGTCGAACGCGTCACCGCCGCGGTGGAAACCTTCGCGGGGCGTGCGCTGAAGAACCCGAAGCTCGCCTACGTACTGCTCGTCGAACCGGTCGATGCGGCTGTCGACAACGAGCGCCTGCACTTCCGGCGCGCTTTCGCCGAGGCCTTCGAATCGGCTATCACCGAGGGTGTCTCGCGCGGGGAACTGCCCGCACAGGACGCGCGAACCAGCGCCGCCGCATTGGTCGGTGCGATCGGTGAGGTGCTCGTCGGTCCGCTGGCCCACGCACCACACGGCGAATCCGTTGTCCCCGAACTCGTTGCCTTCGCGATGCGCGCGCTAGGCGTGCGCGATGATCAGAGCGCCCAGGGCGCTCGAGAGAAACAGGAGTTGTCCGATGCCGACGCATGAAGTCTTCAACCAGGTTCCGAACATCGTGCCCTTCGACGTCTCGCAGAACCCGGCGCTGCTGGAGGGCCTGCACCGTGAGGGGGCGGGCTGGGCCGAGCAGGAGGTGCGTGAACTCGGCAGGCTCGCGGGTGGTTTCGCGGCGCAGGAGTGGGGCCGGCTGGCCAACGAGTATCCGCCGGTGCTGCACACCCACGACCGCTACGGCAATCGCATCGACGAGGTCGAATTCCACCCGCACTGGCACGACCTGATGAATGTCGCGGTCTCGCACGGACTGCACGGCTCACCCTGGCTCGACGACCGGCCCGGCGCTCATACCGCCCGTGCGGCCAAGTTCTACACCTGGGGTGTCGCCGACGCGGGCCACATGTGCCCGATCTCGATGACCTACGCGGTGGTACCTGCGCTGCGCCACAATGCGGAGCTCGCGGCGAAATACGAACCGCTGCTCGGTTCCAGGACCTACGACTTCGGCCTTCGTGAGCCGTCGACCAAGGCCGGACTCATCGCGGGCATGTCGATGACCGAAAAGCAGGGCGGCTCCGACGTCCGCGCCAACACCACCACCGCGACTCCGCAGCCCGACGGCAGCTACCGGCTCGTCGGACACAAATGGTTCACCTCCGCGCCCATGTCGGACATGTTCCTCACGCTGGCGCAGGCGCCCGGCGGCCTGTCCTGCTTCCTGCTGCCCAGGGTGCTGCCCGACGACACCCGCAATCCGATTCGGATCCAACGACTCAAGGACAAGCTCGGCAACAAGTCCAACGCCTCCTCGGAGATCGAATACGAGAACGCCACCGGCTGGCTGGTCGGCGCGGAGGGGGCCGGGGTCAAGACCATCATCGAGATGGTCAATATGACCCGCCTCGACTGTGTGATCGGCTCGTCGACCGGCATGCGCATCGGTGCGGTGTACGCGGTGCACCACGCACGGCACCGGGATGTCTTCGGCAAGAAGCTGATCGATCAGCCCGCGATGCGCAATGTGCTCGCCGACCTGGTGATCGAATCCGACGCCGCGACCACGGTGATGATGCGCCTGGCGGGCGCCACCGATCGGGCAGGCCAGGATCCGGCCGAGGCGGCGCTGCGCCGAATCGCCTTGGCGGTCACCAAGTACTGGGTGTGCAAGCGCGCGCCTTCGCACGCGGCCGAGGCATTGGAATGCTTCGGCGGCAACGGCTATGCCGAAGAATCGGGGATGCCGCGCCTCTACCGCGAGGCTCCGCTGATGTCGATCTGGGAGGGCTCCGGCAATGTCGCCGCCCTGGACGCGTTGCGTGCCATGGGTCGTCAGCCCGAGACCGTCGAGGCGTACTTCAACGAGGTCTCGCTGGCCCGGGGTGCGAACCCCCGTCTCGACGACGCCATCACCCGCGTCGGCAAGGAACTCTCCGACCTCAGCGATATCGAATACCGCGCACGCCGCATTATCGAACTCATGGCGCTCGTCCTGCAGGGCGCACAACTGGTCCGCCACGGCCACCCCGCCGTCGCGGATGCCTTCTGCGCCACCCGATTGGGCGAGGACTGGGGCATCGCCTTCGGCACCCTGCCGACAGGCGTCGACACCGGCGCCATCATCGAACGCGCCTTCGTCTGATCGGCGCCGCGCTGGTCGAGTACCTGCTCGACCAGCGTCGCCGTCAGCACATCGTGTACTCGTTCGAACAGGGCTGTGCTGAGGCGTGGTCGAAATCTCGACTGGGTCAGTTGGTTTGATCGGGGTCGGGCGACGGCCGTTTGGTGGCCGGGTCGGGTGGTGTCTGCTGGGAGGCGGTTTCGGTAGTCGCCTGCTGAGAGGCCGGTGCTGGTTGCTGCGGCTCGGGAGCAGGCTGCGGGGAAGCCGATGGTTGCTGCGGCGCAGGAGCAGGCTGTGCCGGGTCCGGGCCAGACGATGGCCGCGTAATGACGATGGGCATGCGCAGCGGTATCTGGATGGGTCCGGCCGGGCGATTGCGTACCCACTGGGCGATTGCGGCCACGGCTGAAACCACCGCCATCGCGCCGGCGAACCAGGCCCAAGAGGTGAGACCGGCGGTGGTCCAGGTGTACCTGCGGACGCCGGGCAGTGCGTAACCGCTGTTGCCGGAGGCCCAGCGCACTATCATGCCGACCTGGCTACCCAGATCCCGCGTGGGGCCGTTTCCGACCATGTTCCGCACGTCGGGAGCTTTGTTGTTGATGTGGACCAAGGCGAAGATGACGAAAAGAGTCAGGGCTATCGAAGAACCCATCACCAAAGTCGAAAGCGCTCGAGTCTGCGCCCGCAGATTGATGACTGCGGCGACGACGATAACGGCGATGGTGATGCACGCGAGAACAGCCCAGGTGCCGTTGATCTTCGCGGCAGGCGGTGGCGATCCCGCCCACAGGGCCACGAGCGAGCTGGATATTTCGAATTTCCCGAACGGGGTGGCTTTGATCTTGCCGTCGGTCGAGGAAGCGTTGATCCATGGCTGGAACAGCGCGTACAGCGTGATGACGCCGCCGATCGCGGCGCCCAGATAGCCCCAATGGCCTCGGCACAAGACAAGTACCGGTCGGAGCGCGGCAAGTAGCGGTCGGAGCGTGGCAAGCGCGTTCGCGATGTCGACCTGACGTCGTGACGCGCCGCTTGCTGCTCGGCTGGGCGAAACAGCCTGCGCCTGTGGAGTTTTGCCCGCTTGCCAGGGCGTCGGCTGCACCATCGGTCCAAGTTTAGGAGTCATCCCATGTTGTAGTTCAGCCCGAACCCACCGCCGGTGGGAAGCTCGGATCGGTCGGACGCATCCGTCCGGCCGGGGGTCACCATGCGGTCGAGATTTTCCGTGTTACTTGGGTGGGTCGGGTGTGGGCGCTGGAGTGGGTGCGGGTGTGGAGTCGGGTGCAGGGGCAGGTGCAGGTGCAGGTGCCGAAGATGGCCGCGTGATGACTATTGGCATGCGCAGTGGTATCTGCAGTGGTATCTGGATGGGTCCGGCCGGGCGGTTGCGGACCCACTGGGCGATGGCCGCGACGGCCGACATCACCGCGATCGCGGCAGCGAACCAAGCCCAAGCGGTGAGACCGGCGGTGGTTATCGAAACTTTGCGGAGACCGGGCACCGGGTAGTTGCCGTTGCCGGAGGCCCAGCGCATCAGCAGGCCGATCTGGCTGCCCAGATCTGTCGGGCGTCCGTATCCGAGCATGGCCCGCAATTCGGGTGCTTTGCCGTTCATGTGGACAAGGGCGAAGACGATGAATAATGCCGTGGCCACCGAAGAGCCTGCGGCCAAATGCGACAGTGCCGTGGTGCGAGCCCGAAGATTGACAACTACGGCGAACAAGGTGACGGCGATGGCGACACAGGCCAGGACGGCCCAGGTGCCATTGATTTTTGCCTGAGGCGGTGGTGCTCCCGACCACAGGGCAACGAGGGAGCTGGATATTTGCCATTTCCCGAAGGGGGTTGCTTTGACTCTGCCGTCGAGCCCGGAAGCGTTTACCCACGGTTGGAACAGTGTGAAGAAAAGAATTAGGCTTCCGGCTGCGGCGGCCAGGTAACCCCAATTTCCGCGGAGCCGCGCCAGATGCGGTCGGAGTGCGGCCATCGTGCTCCGGACCTCGACTCGACGTCGTGGTGCGCCGCGCGCAGACGGGTTGGGCGGGTCGACCTGCCCGGGTGGATTTTTGCCTGCTTGCCAGGGAGTTCGCTGTGCCATCCGCCCGAGTTTAGGAAAAGTGATCGATGTACGCGGGGTCCGCCCTTGCCGCCCATGGGAAGTTCACACTTGTTGACGACGGCCGCCCGCGGGCGGTTCGAGTACGCGTTCGACCAGTGCGGTGTCGCAGTGCTCGATCAGTTCGGTGAGCTGTCCGTTCGCGAGTCGGAAGATCATGCAATAGGTCTGTTCGTACGGCTCGCCGCTAATTGTGATCGCGTGGCCGCGGACCTGTGCCACGACCAGGTCGTCTTCGGCGATGATGAAGTCTGCTGTGCTCCGGTATTCGGTGAACTGCACCATGAGTGGGCGCAGAAGTTCTTTCAGCACAATGGTTTTCGGCTCCCAGCTGCCGGACCACGACCAGTTCCCCGGAAAAGTCCAGCGGAAATCGTCGGCCATTGCATCGCTCATCGCTCGCGTATTGCCCTGTGTCATCTGGTCGAAGATGTGCTCGATCAGTTTCTTGTTTTCGGCTGCGCTCATGGATTCGACGGTATGCAGTTCCTCGACATGCGACAAGCGAGAGTCTCGCATATTTGGTATGAGTAGATCGCATGGGTGAATTCACGATTGTCGGCTTGCGTGTGGTTCGTGAGGCGGGCCGATGCCGATCGTTCTCGACCGCCGCCGAGAATCTCGGCTACACGCAGTCGGCGGTGTCCAGGCAGATCGCCCTGATGGAGCAGGCGGCGGGCAACAAGTTGTTCGAACGACACGCCCGCGGGGTCCGACCGACGGATGCGGGGCGGATCATCCTTCGGCACGCGGAAACGGTGCTCGCCGGGATCGGCGCGGCCCGACACGACCTCGAGGAGCTCATCGCGCGTCCGCCGGGGCTGCTTCGTGTCGGCGCGTTCTCGACTGCAATGGCGGCGCTGGTGCCAAGGGCCATTGCTGCCACGTCCACCCGACTGGCCCGGGTGCCGCTGCGTGAGGGGACCAGCCCGCGGCTGCTTGCCGCCGTCGCCCGGGGTCGGCTGGATCTGGCCGTGGTGACCGCAACGCCGAACCTGCCCGGCGACCTCATGCTCGAATCGCTGCTCGACGATCCGCTGCTCATCGCGGTCGGGCCGGGCCACGCTCTCGCGGACCGTGTCAGCGTGACACCGGTGGAGTTGCGCAGCGAGCGCTGGATCGCGGGCAGCACCGAGTTGAACAGCACCTTGCTCGGTGTGTTCGGCGACGCCACCTGGGAGCCCGACATCGCCTTCGTCGCACGCGACTGGTTTGCCAAGCTCGGTCTGGTCGCGGCGGGTATGGGCATCACCGTGGTGCCCGGCATCGCGGTGCCGGTGCTTCCGCCGACGATCGCGCTCGTCCGCATCGACCATCCCGCGGCGGTGCGCGGCACGGCCGTCGTCTATCGATCCGATGCCGGAGCCACCGAGCCGCGTCGCATGTTCACCGAGGCGCTGCGCGATGGCGCGGCCGAGCTGTCCGCCGAGGTGCGGCAGCGACTCCGATAGCCGACTTCGCCGGCCACGGGGGCAAATTCGCGGCAGCGGTGCGCAGTCTGAGTACTGTGGCTCCGATGACGCGGACTACCGTCGAAATGCCTGTGCGCTCGCTCGTCGAGCACCTGCGGATAAGGGCGGCGGCGTGCGCCCGCCGGTATGTGCTCGGTATCGCGGGGCCGCCGGGGGCGGGCAAGTCCACGCTGTCCAAGTCCATCCGGGACGAGCTGAACATTCGAGCGGGCGTGCCGATCGCCGAGATTGCGCCGATGGACGGCTTCCATTTGCCGAACGCGGCGTTGCGCGCGACGGGCGATGTCGAGCGCAAGGGCGAACCGCATACCTTCGATGTCAACGGCTACCTCGACACGTTGCGCCGCCTGCGCGATACCCCGATCGGCGAGCCGGTGCCATGGCCGACTTTCGACCGTGCCATCGAGGAGCCGACGCAGGCCGGCGTCGTCTTCGACGGGCACGAGATCGCCATCACCGAGGGCAACTACCTGCTCTTGGACGATCGCGAATCCAGCTCGTGGTGCCGGGTGCGCCCGCTGCTCGACGAAGTCTGGTACCTGGACGTCGATCGGGACGTGATCGCACAACGCCTGATACGCCGCCATATTCGCGGCGGCCGCAGCGCCGACGCCGCCCGAATCAAGGTGCGCGACAGCGATCTGCCCAATGCCGACCTGATCGCGGGCACGAGGCAGCGCGCCGATCTGGTGCTCCGTCAGCGCGAGGGCCGCTACTACACCGCGGATGCCTGAGGTCTCGATACCCGGACATTCGTCCGGGTCGAAACGGCTCGGCAAGTGCTGCGGCTCGACGGCAATCTTGGACCGATGAGAGCAGTCTCGGCGAATCTCCGGGCTCGCGCACCCGACACGCAACACGGCGACACCAGCATTACCCGCCGGCCTGGAGGCCGCAGGCGTGCGAAACACCCGGCATGACAGACGTTTCCGAGGCAGCACGCTCAGCGACGTCCGTCAGCGGTTGGCGCGATACCAGCGGATCAACGCGTCGGTGGAGGAATCCCCTTGGGGCTCGGGCTCTTCCGGGGAGGTGAGCAGTGGCGCCACCGCGAGGGCCTGCTGTTTGCCCAGTTCGACGCCCCACTGGTCGAAGCTGTCGATGCCCCAGATGGTGCCCTCGACGAAGACCTGATGTTCGTACAGGGCGATCAGCTGGCCGACCACCGACGGCGTCAGTTGCGGGGCGAGGATGCTGGTGCTCGGCCGGTTGCCCGGCATCACCTTGTGCGGCACCACCTTCGGGTCGGTGCCTTCGGCGGCGATCTCCTCGGCGGTCTTGCCGAAGGCGAGCACCTTGGTCTGGGCGAACAGGTTGCTCATCAGGATGTCGTGCACGCTGCCGGTGCCGTCGCGGGTGGGTAGATCATCGGTGGGACGGGCGAATCCGATGAAGTCCGCAGGGATCAGGCGGGTGCCCTGGTGCAGCAGCTGATAGAAGGCGTGCTGGCCGTTGGTACCCGGTTCGCCCCAGAAGATTTCCCCGGTCGAGGTGGTCACCGGCGTGCCGTCGGCGCGCACCGACTTGCCATTGGACTCCATGGTCAGCTGCTGCAAGTAGGCGGGAAAGCGCGCGAGATCGTTCGAATAAGGCAGCACCGCACGGGATTCCGCGCCAAAGAAGTTCGAGTACCAGACACCGAGCAGGCCGAGCAGCACCGGACCGTTCGCCGCGAGCGGGGCGGTCGCGAAATGCTGGTCGACGGCGTGCATGCCGGCGAGGAACTCGCCGAAGCGTTCCTTGCCGATCGTCGCCATCACCGAAAGGCCGATGGCGGAATCCACCGAGTAGCGTCCGCCGACCCAGTCCCAGAACCCGAACATGTTCGCGGTGTCGATGCCGAATTCGGCGACCCGCTCGGCGTTCGTCGACACCGCGACGAAGTGCTTGGCGACGGCGTCCGTGCCGAGTGCCGCCACCAGCCAGCGCCGCGCGGCGGTGGCATTGGTCAAGGTCTCCAGTGTCGAGAACGTCTTGGACGCAACAATGAACACCGTGGTCGCCGGGTCGAGGCCGTCGAGTTTCGCGACCAAGTCCGCGGGGTCGACATTCGACACGAAGCGTGCGCCGATCCCGGCGTCGGCGTAGTGGCGCAGCGCGCGATGGACCATCTCGGGTCCGAGATCCGACCCGCCGATCCCGATATTGACCACCGTGGTGATCCGTTCACCGGTCGCGCCGCGCCATTCGCCCGAGCGCAGCGAGTCGGTGAATTCGCCCATCCGCCGCAGCACCTCGTGCACCTCGGCGACCGCGTCGGCGCCGTCCACGATCAGTGATTCACCGGCGGGCAGGCGCAGCGCGATGTGCTCGACCGCCCGGTTCTCCGAGGTGTTGATGTGCGCGCCGCGGAACATTGCGTCCCGGCGCTCGACGATGCCTGCCTCGCGCGCCAATTCGACCAGCAGCTCCAGGGTTTCCCGCGTGACGCGGTGCTTGCTGTAGTCGATGTGCAGGTCGGCAACCTGGACGGTCAGCTCACGGCCACGGGCCGGATCGTCGGCGAAGAACTCACGCAGGTGTCGCTCGGCGACCGCGCCGTGGTGATCGTGCAGTTTCCCCCATGCCACCGATGCGGTGATGTCGCTGCTCACGTTCGCCGAGGGTACAAGCCCTCGATCCGCCGCGCAGGGAAGGTACGGAAACTTGGGCGGGTGTTGGGCCCTGGGCCACCGGAGCCGGGTCCGTGGCACCCGCTCGGTCGCGGGAGATTTCGCCGGCGATCGGTCGAGCGGTCGGCATAGGCTGGCGACATGGTGTCCGAACGCGAACTTCTTCAGTCAGTACCGACACAGTTGTGGATCGGCGGGCCGGTCGATGCCACCGGAGGCGGCACTTTCGAGGTGCACAATCCGGCCACCGGGGAGGTGTTGACACACGTCGCGGACGCGACGCCGGCGGATGCGGTGCGCGCGCTCGACGCGGCCGACGCGGCACAGGCGGATTGGGCCGCGACCTCGGCGCGGGAGCGTGGCGAGATCCTGCGTGCGGTGTTCGAGGCGATCACCGCACGCGCCGAGGAATTCGCGCTGCTGATGACCTTGGAAATGGGTAAGGCGCTGCCGGAGAGTCGCAACGAGGTGCGCTATGGCGCCGAGTTCTTTCGCTGGTTCAGCGAAGAGGCCGTGCGCGTGCACGGGCGCTATCTGCACGCGCCGTCCGGCGCCGGCCGGATCATGGTGCACAAGCAGCCGGTCGGACCGTGTCTGGCGATTACGCCGTGGAACTTCCCACTGGCCATGGGGACTCGCAAGATCGGTCCCGCGCTCGCCGCGGGCTGCACGATGATCGTCAAGCCCGCTTCGGCGACCCCGCTGACCATGCTGCTGCTCGCGAAGCTGTGCAGCGAGGCTGGTCTGCCGCACGGGGTGCTCTCGGTGATCACCTCCAGCCGTTCCGGCGCGGTGACGCAGCCGCTGCTCGACGATCCGCGCCTGCGCAAGCTCACCTTTACCGGATCGACCGAGGTCGGTAAGAAGCTCGTCGAGAAGTCGGCCCACGGACTGTTGCGTACCTCGATGGAACTCGGCGGCAACGCGCCGTTCGTGGTGTTCGACGATGCCGATATCGATGCGGCCGTGCAGGGCGCGATGCTCGCCAAGCTGCGCAACGGCGGCGAGGCATGCACCGCGGCCAACCGCTTCCATGTGCAGAGCGGCGTGCTCGAGGAGTTCACCACCAAGTTCGTCGAGACCATGTCGAGCACCGTCACGCTCGGTCCCGGCACCGACCCCGGCACCACCCTCGGCCCGCTGATCAGCGAGGACCAGCTGAACATCGTGAGCGAACTCGTCGAGGACGCGGTGTCGGCGGGCGCGCAGGTGCAGCTGGGCGGCAAGGCGCCGGGCGGCCCCGGCTGGTTCTACCCCGCGACCATCCTGACGGAGGTGCCGCCGCACGCCAGGATCCTGCGCGAGGAGGTGTTCGGGCCGGTCGCCCCGATCGTCGGTTTCGAGACCGAGGCCGAGGGGCTCGCCGCCGCCAACGACACCGAATTCGGTTTGGTCAGCTATGTCTACACCCGCGACCTCGATCGAGCGCTGCGCGTCGCGGAGGGTCTGGACAGCGGCATGGTCGGGGTCAATCGTGGCGTGATCTCCGACCCCGCCGCGCCCTTCGGTGGTGTGAAGGCCTCTGGCTTCGGCCGAGAGGGCGGTATCGAGGGCATCGAAGAGTACTTGTCCACCAAGTACATCGCGCTCACCTGAGCGCCGGTCCCGGACGCGAAACGACCGCCCCGGGGGTGAACACCCGGGGCGGCCTTTGGGAATGCGGAGGTCTTACGATCGCCGCATGAGTGTGGGGGCCGCGTGCGCGGCGGGTCGGTAGCCCAGCGGGCAGGCAGTCAGTGGCCGAGGCGGCCGCGGCCGAGCCGCAGCAGCAGCATCGCGAGGGTGTGGCCCTCCTGGCCGAGTTCACTGAAGCGCTCGAGCACCTTCATCTCACGACTGTGCACGAGGCGGGTTCCGCCGGAAGCCATGCGCGTGCGGCCGATAATCCTGGAGATCTCGGTTCGGCGCTTGATGGCGGCGAGGATTTCCGCGTCGAGCTGGTCGATCTCCTTGCGGAGCTTCTCGATCTCCGCCTCGGAGTGCGGGAGAGCCGAGTCGGACCCGGTCGTCGTGGCAGGCGTGCTCATCATTCATCTCCTCGTGTCAGAACCTGGATCGGCGGGTGAGCCCGGCTCGTTACCGATCGGTTCTTTCACCGTGCAACAGACCTGTTTGGGTGTTGCATTGTCCCCCCGGACGGGCGCTCAGGCGTAGGGTCTGCCATCACGATATCCGGCTGTTAACCGTATCGGATACATCCCTCGAGCGCAGACCATGTGGCCAGTGTGCCATGGGTCCGAAGCAATGCAAAACACTTCATTTTGTGAATCTGCTCAGAGCGCCGTCACAGATTTGCCGCCCGGGACATGCTCCGGCTGTTCACTCATCGTTCGCCGACACGCCGCCGAACAGACATCGACGGGAACGGGGACTTCATCTCTGTCGGTAGCCGCCGGTAGCGTTGATGGACGATGGACATCACGGTGGCTCCCCAGATGCAGGCCGGGCAGACTCGGCACCAGGACTCAGCCAAGAAACCGCAGGTCGACGATGGTCGTGCCGTGGATTCGGCGCAGTCCCCTGAACAGCGCCGCCTCGAAAGGGAGCAACGCAAGGCCGAAGAGGCCGAGCGGCTACTCGGGGGCCTCAACCCGCAACAGCGCGCCGCGGTCGTGCACACCGGCGCGCCGCTGCTGATCGTCGCGGGCGCGGGCTCGGGCAAGACCGCCGTGCTGACCAGGCGCATCGCCTACCTGCTCGCCGCGCGCGGCGCGACGCCCGGCCAGGTCCTGGCCATCACCTTCACCAACAAGGCTGCTGCGGAGATGCGGGAACGCGTCATCGGTCTGGTCGGCCCGCGTGCCAACAATATGTGGGTTTCCACATTCCACTCCAGCTGCGTACGCATCCTGCGCATGCAGTCGGCCCTGCTGCCCGGGCTGAATTCGAATTTCTCCATCTACGATGCCGACGATTCGCGGCGACTGCTCACGATGATCAGTCGCGACTTCGACATCGATGTGAAGAAATACTCGGCGCGGCTACTCGCGACCGCCATCTCGAATCTGAAGAACGAGCTCATCGGGCCCGCGCAGGCAACGGCCGACGCCGAATCCGACGAGACCGAATTGCCGGGTCTCATCGCTAGGGTCTACACCGAATATCAGCGCCGACTGCGCGCGGCGAACGCGATGGATTTCGACGACCTGATCGGCGAGACGGTGGCGCTGCTGCAAAACCACCCGCAGGTCGCGGAGTACTACCGGCGCCGCTTCCGGCACGTGCTCGTCGACGAGTATCAGGACACCAACCACGCGCAGTACATTCTGGTGCGTGAGCTGGTCGGACACCATACCGAGGCAGCGGAATCCGGCGACGGCGAGGCGCCGGACGCGGTGGCGCCGAGTGAACTGTGCGTGGTCGGTGACGCGGACCAGTCCATCTACGCCTTCCGCGGCGCGACCATCCGCAATATCGAGGAATTCGAACGCGACTTCCCGGATGCCGAAACTATTCTGCTGGAACAGAATTACCGGTCCACCCAGCACATCCTTTCGGCCGCGAACGCGGTGATCTCGCGCAACGAGAACCGTCGCGACAAGCGACTGTGGACCGATTCCGGCGAAGGTGATCTGATCACCGGCTATGTCGCCGACAACGAGCACGACGAAGCCTCCTTCGTGGCCCGCGAGATCGACCGGCTGGTGGATGCCAAGGAAGCCACGTACGGCGACGTCGCGGTCTTCTATCGCACCAACAACAACTCGCGCGCGCTGGAAGAAATCTTCATTCGAATGGGTCTGCCGTACAAGGTGGTCGGTGGCGTCCGCTTCTACGAACGCAAAGAGGTGCGCGACATCGTCGCCTACCTGCGCGTACTGGAGAACCCCGACGACGCGGTGAGCCTGCGCCGGATTCTCAACACCCCACGCCGCGGCATCGGTGACCGCGCCGAGGCGTGCGTGGCCGTGCATGCCGAACAGCGCGACATCGGTTTCGCCGCGGCACTGCGCGATGCCGCCGAGGGCAAGGTCGCACTGCTGAACACCCGCGCCCAGCGCGCGATCGCCGGGTTCCTCGAGCTGCTCGAGCAGATTCGGGCGGCGGGCGCGCAGGCCGACCTCGACTTCCCGGATGTCGGGAGTGTGGTCGATGCGGTGCTGGAACGCACCGGCTATCGCGCCGAGTTGGCGGCGTCCGACGACCCGCAGGACGGCGCCCGGCTGGACAACCTGAACGAATTGGTCAGCGTCGCACGGGAATTCAGCTCCGAGTCCTACAACAACGCCGCCGCGGCCCGCGAGGAGGGCCTGGTGCCGGAGGCGGCCGATGGTGAACCGGATCCCGGTTCGCTCGCGGCCTTCCTGGAGCGGGTCTCGCTGGTGGCCGACACCGATCAGATCCCCGACGAGGGCGCGGGCGTGGTCACGATGATGACCCTGCACACCGCCAAGGGCCTGGAGTTTCCCGTCGTGTTCGTGACAGGCTGGGAGGACGGCCAGTTCCCGCACATGCGGGCGCTCGGCGATCCCTCCGAGCTCGCCGAGGAACGCCGCCTCGCCTACGTCGGCATCACCAGGGCCAGACAACGGCTGTACCTGTCGCGCGCGGTGGTCCGTTCCGGCTGGGGCCAGCCCGTCTCGAACCCGGAATCTCGCTTCCTGCAGGAGATTCCGAGCCACCTCATCGACTGGAAGCGGCTGGAGCCGAGCGGTTCACCGCTGACGCGCAGCATCCGGCGTCGCGGTGACGACGACAGCGTGGAACGGGACTGGACCCGAGGCGACGGCTGGAACGAGCAGCGCCCCGGCGTGCGCGGTGACCGCGGCCCGCGCCGCCCCGCACCCGGCGGTGCCACCCGCAACAACGCCAATCTCGTACTTGCCGTTGGGGACCGGGTCACCGACGACAAATACGGCCTCGGCCGAGTTGTCGCGGCCGAAGGCTTCGGGCCGTTGGCCACCGTCACCATCGATTTCGGCACTGCCGGAAAGATCCGCCTGATCCCGCAATACAGCCGGACGCTGGTCAAGCTCTGAGACAGCGGGTGCCAACCGCTCTGCTGATCGAAGGGTGACAAGCCGTCGCCCCGAGGTGGTTCGACGTGTCCGCTCGGGTGCATCGAGTCTGTCGAGCTGTGGCTGCGTGAGCACGCTGACGGGCTGGTCGCGGCAGCGCCACTCGCTGTCGTGGGTGGTCGTTGTGGTCCAGCGGGCAGCTTTCTGCGATCTGGTTGTTCGATCAGCGAGGCAGCAGATCGCTGAGCGCTTCGTCCAAGCTTGGGTATTGGAAGCGGAAACCGGCCTCGCGCAGCACCGTTGAGGTTGCATGCCTGCCGGTGAGGCCGAGGGCGGGGTCCGAGCGCAGCAGGATCGCACCTACTGCCAGCAGGGCTGCCGGGGTCGGCGGTGCGGGCGGGCGGTGCAGGTGTCGGCGCAGCGCCGTCCCAGTTCGCGGTTGCGGACCGGGAAGTCGGTGGCGGCCACCAGGATTCCGTTCGGCAGCGTGACCTCGGGGTCGAGTCCGAGGGCGGCGCGGACGATGGTGAGCCAGTCTGCGATGTGAATCCAGCTGAACCACTGCTTGCCGCTGCCGACCCGGCCGCCGAGGCCGGCTTTGGTCAATTGGCCGAGTCGTTTCAGTGCGGGAGCCTGGGCGTCGAGCACGATCGAGGTGCGCAGGATCGTCGAGTGCAGCGCATTTGCACCATCGAAGGCACGCTCCCATGGCTCGGCCACTCCGGTCATCTGCGGTAGCCCTACCGGCAGCGGAGTTGTTTCGGTGCAACGGATTTCGCCCGCATCAGACCAGATCGCGGTCGTGCCGGCCTGCACCCAGTAGTCGATCGGCGCGTCCAGCGTGGCGGCTGCCTCGACCAGGGCGCGCGTCGAATCCACTCGGCTACGGCGCAATTCATCGATATTGCGTCGGGTCGGCCGGCAGTCGACCAGCTTGCCCGCCAGATTGATCACTGCGGTCGGCCCCGAATTCTTCAGCACACCAACCCATTCGCCGACGGACCTGCCGTCCCACTCCGCCTGCGCGAACGGCAGCTCCGGGTCGCGCCGCCGCGTCAGGATGGTCACATGATGGCCCCGGCAGGTCAGGTCTGCGGCAATCTGCTTGCCCAATGCCCCTGTGCCGCCCGCGATCACCGCATGCAAGGCCGAAGCGTCCGGAGCGATCCCGGCGAGCTGAGCGAGCCGTGCAAAGCACACGCGGGCATCTGTTTCCAGCTGCGGACCGACCACGGCCCTGGCGATCGGCGCGGACACCCCGCTGAAGGCGAGCCGCTGTGTCACCTCGGTCCCACCGTCGCGCGGCGTCAGCGTCCACGACATCCGCATTCGCCCCGCCGGTTCCGGTTGCTCCAGCGCCAGTTCACGCCCGGGAACAAGCACCGTGATCACAAACGGCGGCGCAGTCCGCCCATGCACCGCCTCGACGACCCGCCCGCGCGGCAGATAGTCCCCGGTAGTGCCGACCGCAACCACCCCATGCAACCGCACTGAAGTGACCGCCGCATTCCACTCCGGCCACCGATCCGGATCCCCCAGCACCCGCCATACGTCTTCCGTTGGCAGCGCAATGAATTGGGTGTACGTCGTTGTACGAGCCATACCCAGAAGCTATCTCGCTCCGGTGCACGTAGGAAGCATGCCGTTGATCATCTACCCACCGCGCCGGCCACGATCTCGGCCTTCTCACCGTGGCGCGGTGCGGCCTCGGGCTCGGATTCGCCGACCTGTGACAGGACACCGGTCGGCTGTCGGGGTGCGCGACATGGTGCCGAGCCCTACCGTGGCCGTCGATGCGCGAAGGGCGCAGTAGCTGTGGGTCGGTGCGCGCAATGCGGCGGTGTGGCATAGCGCGATGCCTCCAGCGATCGCCGGGCCGAGATACACGTCCAAGGCCTGCAGCAGTTGATGGTGTGGGACACGGCACCAAGACCTGCGGCAGCAGTCCGCGCCACCACATCAGGGCACAGCGACCATCGGTCCGAGGCGGCACCGAGCCCACCGGCAAGCGGGCTCTATGCCTACAGAGGCGGGTGTGGCGGCTTGGTCAGTCGCGTTGTTGGCCGAGGCTGATGCCGCGGGTGGCGAGCCAGGGCAGCGGGTCGATCTTGTCGTGGCCGTTGAGCCATACCTCGAAGTGGCAGTGCGGGCCGGTGGAGAAGCCGCGGTTGCCGATGGTGGCAATCTGATCGCCCGCCAGGACTCGCTGGCCCTGTGACACCGTTGCGGTGTCGATGTGGCCGTAGATGGTGACGGTGCCGTCGTCGTGCAGCAGCCGAACCCACATGCCGAATCCGCTGGCCGGGCCGGCCTCGATGACCGTGCCGTCGGCTACCGCGTAGATCGGGGTTCCGATCGGGCCCGCGATGTCGATGCCGAGGTGCTGGACGCCCCAGCGGGCGCCGTAGCCGGAGGTGAAATTGCCCGCGGCGAACTTCGTGAACAGCGGGCGCAGCTTGGCGGCTTCTTCAGCGGCGAGATCCTCGGCGTACTTCTGCCCTTTTTGCAGGATGTCGTTGAACTGGCCCAGGTTGCTCGGGGCCGAGACATTGAGCACCTGAGGCGAATCCGGTGCGGCAGTGGGGTCGGACACGCTCATCGACTGCGCGGCGATCTCGTGAATCTGACCGGCGGCTTCGTAGTCGACGGTCGCCGAAGGCTGTTCGGGCGAGGCGAACGCGGCCTGGCCTGCGGCGACGACAGCGCCGGCCGCGACAGCGACGACCGCGGCACGTCCCTTGAGCGAGGACGGTGGCGCGGGCACTCGATGTGCGCCGCCGCGGCGCTGCGAACGGCGCCCGGGGATGACAGTGGGAAAGGCAGGGGATTCGGCGTCGTCCGTCTCGTGTTCCCACGAGTCGTCCGCGTCGGGGGCCCAGGAATCACCGGTATCGGGAGTCCACGAGTCGCCGGAATGGGGCGTCCAGGAGTCGCCGGTTTCGGGCGTCCAAGAATTGTCGGCTTCGGGCGTCCAAGAGTTGTTGGCTTCGGGCGTCCAGGAGTTGTCGGCGGCGGGCGCCCACGCTTCCTCGGCCGACCACGCGCCGCCGTCGGACCACGAATCCTGTTGCGACCATGCACCGTTCGCGGACCAGGAGTCGTCACGGTGGTCGCCTGCGGGGTGGAAGTCGTATCCGGCATGGGCTCCGGCGGCGGGGGCCGCGTATCGGGCGTCGGCTGCCGGGGCACCCTGTCTGCTCTGGTCGGCGTAGCCGCCGAACGGTTCGTCATCGGCACGATAACGATGGCCGGAGCGAACGCGATTGGAAGTAGGGAGGGTCGAGCGATGATTCATCGGCTATGCCACATCATGAAGCTGGAGATGTTCGCGGTGTCGAGATCCCTGCCCCGATGGGGTGTTGACAGGTCATCTGCGGAACGGCTCTCCGTGTGCGGAGTGCTGTGCTGCGTCAAGCTTGCCGTCCTCCTAGTCGTGACCGTGTTGTGACATCGACCGCACTGACGGTAACGAAACGATTGCGGGGTCCGCAAGCGCTGCGCGCGATCAATCCAAACATGTGAGATTGATCACGGTAACACTACGGAATATCGCACCGCGCGCTGGGCACTCGGGTGAGGTCATTCGACGACAGCTTGTAGTAGACGGCTCCCCTTCCGGGTTCGGCTGGTCTACCTGGCGCACCGCCAAAAGCTACTCGCGAGTAGTGTTGGCCAGCGGTTTTTCCGGCCTGGACACTGGCCCGTGACCTGCGCCACTTACGATGAATGTGGCCGTTTGGCCATCCATGTGACTGGTTAGAGTCCGACCCGACCCGCTTCCGACGTCGGGCCGCCAACAAAGACGTTGTCATAGCAACGCAGACGAGACGGTGAGTACATGGATCTCTTCGAATACCAGGCGAAGGAGCTCTTCGTTAAGCACGGAGTGCCCTCGTCCGAGGGCCGCGTGACGGACACGGTCGAGGAAGCCCGCGCCATCGCGGAGGAAATCGGCAAGCCGGTAATGATCAAGGCGCAGGTCAAGGTGGGCGGCCGCGGCAAGGCGGGTGGCGTCAAGTACGCCGCCACCCCGGACGACGCGCTTACCCATGCGCAGAACATCCTCGGCCTGGATATCAAGGGCCACATCGTGAAGAAGCTCCTTGTCGCCGAGGCCAAGGACATCGCGGAGGAGTACTACATCTCCTTCCTGCTGGATCGTTCCAACCGCACCTACCTGGCCATGTGCTCGGTCGAAGGCGGCATGGAGATCGAAGAGGTCGCCGCCACCAAGCCGGAGCGGCTGGCCAAGGTCCCGGTCGACGCCGTCAAGGGTGTCGACCTCGCGTTCGCCCGTTCGATCGCCGAGCAGGGCCACCTGCCCGCCGACGTGCTGGACGCCGCGGCCGTGACCATCCAGAAGCTGTGGGAGGTGTTCGTCGGCGAAGACGCCACCCTGGTGGAGGTCAACCCGCTGGTCCGCACCCCCGACAACCAAATCCTGGCCCTCGATGGCAAGGTCACCCTCGACGAGAACGCCGAGTTCCGGCACCCGGACCACGAGGCGTTCGCGGACAAGGACGCGACCGACCCGCTGGAGCTCAAGGCCAAGGAAAACGACCTCAACTACGTCAAGCTCGACGGTGAGGTCGGCATCATCGGCAACGGCGCCGGTCTCGTGATGTCCACGCTCGACGTGGTCGCCTACGCAGGCGAGAACCACGGCGGCGTCAAGCCCGCCAACTTCCTCGACATCGGTGGCGGCGCCTCGGCTGAGGTCATGGCCGCGGGCCTGGATGTCATCCTGAACGACGCGCAGGTCAAGAGCGTGTTCGTGAACGTCTTCGGTGGCATCACCGCGTGTGACGCGGTCGCCAACGGCATCGTGAAGGCGCTGGAAATCCTGGGCGCCGAGGCGAACAAGCCGCTGGTCGTCCGTCTCGACGGCAACAAGGTCGACGAGGGCCGCAAGATCCTGGTCGATGCCGCGCATCCGCTGATCACACTTGCGCAGACAATGGACGAAGGCGCCGACAAGGCCGCCGAACTGGCAGCGGCCAAGTAAGGAAATCGGAAATGTCTATCTTCCTGAACAAGGACTCGAAGGTCATCGTCCAGGGCATCACCGGCGGTGAGGGCACCAAGCACACCGCACTGATGCTCAAGGCCGGCACCCAGGTCGTCGGTGGCGTCAACGCGCGCAAGGCGGGCACCACCGTCGCGCACACCGATAAGGACGGCGCCGCGGTCGAGCTGCCGGTGTTCGGCACCGTCGCCGAGGCCATCAAGGAAACCGGCGCGGATGTCTCCATCGCGTTCGTGCCGCCGAAGTTCGCCAAGGACGCCATCATCGAGGCCATCGACGCGGAGATCCCGCTGCTCGTGGTCATCACCGAGGGCATCCCGGTGCAGGACACCGCGTACGCGTGGGCCTACAACGTCGAGAAGGGCAACAAGACCCGGATCATCGGCCCGAACTGCCCCGGCATCATCACCCCCGGCGAGTCGCTGGTCGGCATCACCCCGGCCAACATCACCGGCAAGGGTCCGGTCGGTCTGGTGTCGAAGTCCGGCACCCTGACCTACCAGATGATGTTCGAGCTGCGTGACTTCGGCTTCTCGACCGCCATCGGCATCGGCGGCGACCCGGTCATCGGCACCACCCACATCGACGCCATCGAGGCGTTCGAGAAGGACCCGGAGACCAAGCTGATCGTGATGATCGGCGAGATCGGCGGCGACGCCGAGGAGCGGGCCGCGGCCTACATCAAGGCCAATGTCACCAAGCCGGTCGTCGGCTACGTCGCGGGCTTCACTGCCCCTGAGGGCAAGACCATGGGCCACGCGGGCGCCATCGTCTCCGGCTCGGCCGGTACTGCCCAGGCCAAGAAGGACGCACTCGAGGCTGCCGGTGTGAAGGTCGGCAAGACGCCGTCCGAGACCGCCGCGCTCGCACGCGAAATCCTGGAGAAGGCAAGCATCACCGCCTGATTCGCGATAGTCGAAAAGGCCGCCGCCCGACTTCGGGCGGCGGCCTTTTCGTGTTGCGGGTGGTCTGATCAGGCGTTGCGCGGGCTGATGTAGCGCACTGGAATCTGGCGTGCTGTTGGCGTGGAGGTGCTGGTGCCGGGCTCAGTACAGGTGTGGGTGGGCGAGGAGAATGTCGCCCTCGATCGACCCTTGGACGCGTTGTGCCGGTGCGACTGGTGCTGGCGAACGGGGTTCCGGTGCCGGCCGGCCGGCCGAGGACCTGTGGGGCAGTGTGAGTCTCGCTGCAGGGTGTGGAGAACGGCGAATGGCAGGACTACGACTGCCAGGGCAGCTACGGCGCCTACTATCTGGTGCCGCACTACTGACGTCATTCGGAGGTTCCGCGCATCGACTCGAGGGGTTTCGCGCCCGGAGTGTCCACGGCGACTCGGCCGTCGGATACCCCGGGCGCGAATTGTTATGGAGTCGGGACCGTCATGCGGCACCAGGCACGGAAGGCTTGATCAGGTCGCCCGGCCGGTTCGTTAAGGATGACCGGGACCGGCCAGTGCAGTAGCGTCAGATGAGATCCAGCCGTCTAGAAACGTACGACTCGACCTAGGAGACGACGACATGTCCTACCCGACCGGGGGCTCCGGGTACAACACACCCGCGACGCCCTCCGTTCCTTCCAGCCTCGGCCAGTCGGCGGGTAGTACCGGCACAAGTTCGAGCACTCCCGGACCCGATGCCAAGGGACTGCCGTACTTCCTCACGGCCGGTGCCGCCGGCCTCGGCGTGCTGAACTTCCTGCTCGGGTTCCTGCCCTATGCGGGCCGCGAGGCGGTCAACCCGTTGAACGGCGCCAAGATCGCCAGCGAGAGTGCCAACGGCTTCGACGTCCCGCTGACGGCGCTGCTCGCGCTGCTGCTGCTAGGTGGCCTGCTCGCCGGACTGTCGCTGCTGCCGAAGCAGAACTGGACCGGTGCGGCCGCCGCCGCGTCGCTCGCGGGTTTCCTCGGGCTGGTCGTCCAGTCGTTCAATCTGTCCGACGGTGTCGAGTTGAAGTGGGGCGCATGGGTTGTGCTCTTCCTCGCCCTGGTGCAAGCCGCGGCCGCAGTCGGCGCGGTGCTGTTCGAAGCGGGCATCCTGACGCCGCCTGCGCCCAAGCCGGCCGCGCCGCAGGGCCCGCCGAGCGGTTTCGGTCAGGGTGGCTATGGCCAGCAGCCCGGGGCGTTTTCGGCGTTCGGTCAGAGCCCGAGCCAGTCCGGCTACGGTCAGAGCCAGCCCGGCCAGACCTACGGTCAGCAGCCGTCCTACGGCCAGAGCCAGCCCTCCTACGGTCAGGCCCAGCCCAACCAGCCGAGCCAGCCCACCTATGGCCAGAGCCAGCCCGGCCAGCCCGCGTACGGCCAGAGCCAGCCCGGCCAGGGCTACGGTCAGCAGCCGTCCTACGGTCAGCAGCCCGGATACGGTGCGGCACAGCAGGGTTCGCCCTACGGTGCGCCGGCGCCCACGCCGCGCCCCGACGAAAGCGCCACCCAGCATTTCGGCGCACCGCAGCCCGGTCAGCAGCAGTACGGTGCGCCCGGCTACGGCCAGAGCCAGCCGCAGCCGGGTCAGCCGGGCCAGCCTTTCGGTAGTGAGCAGGGTTCGGACCCGGCCTCGGACGCCACCCAGGCGTTCCGTCCGTCGGACGACAACAAGTAGTTTCGGTCGCTCTCCCGGCGCCGCGCCCATCGCGGGCGGGCGCGGCGCGCCTGACCCGCTCGCGCCGGGGGAGCTGCCACGCTGAATTTCTATGAGCTCCCCGAGATCCTCTCTTGTTCGCCGGACCACCGGGTCCCGTAGCGCGCCGGATTCCTCGGTGCGCAGGTCGCGTCGCGGCGCTCCGGCACCAAGTGATGGCGACGAACACGGGTTCCTTTCGCTGAGTCCGGAACGCGCCCGCGTGCTGGTGCTCGTCGCCGCGCGCCCGACGGCTCTCACGCTCACCGCCGTTATCGTCCTCGTGCTCGCCACGCTGCTGGCCTCGGGCAGCAACATGGCCGGAACCTCCGGCGCGATCGCCGCGGGTTGGCTTGCGACGCACCAGGTTCCGCTGGTGATCGGCAAGACATCGCTCGGCCTGCTGCCGCTGCTGCCGACCGGTCTGCTGGTCTGGCTTTCCGGACGTGAATGCGCCCGCGCGGTCGAGCCGAACAGCACTCGCGCAGATCTCGGTTGGATTCTCGGTGCGGCGCTGGGCGGGCCCCTGCTGGTCACGGCGGTCTGTCTGGCGGTCGCCGAGGACGCCTCCGGAGTCGTCGCGCTGCAACCGCCGAACACCCTCGCCGCGTTCGGTTGGGTCGGCAGCGTGCATCTACTCGCCGCGGCGGGTGGGATCGCCTCCCGCAATCGGCGCCGGGTTTTCACTCTGCTGCGGATGCCGGACTGGGCTGTCGCAGGCACGTTCGGCGCGGGCCGGACCGTGCTGCGGCTACTCGCCTGTGCCACCGCGGTCAGCGTGATGTCATTCTTCGCGCATTGGTCCAGGATCGGTGACACCTACCAATCGGCCGGCAATGCCGCCGGGGTTATCGGACTGACTCTGCTCTCGTTCGCCTATCTGCCGAATGTGGTCGTCGCTGCGGTGAGCGTGCTGATGGGCGCATCCGCACAGTTCGGCGCCGCGTCGGTCGGTGTGTTCTCGGTGGTCGGCGGGCCGGTTCCGGCGGTGCCGGTGCTCGCCGCGGTGCCGACCGGGCCTGCTGCGGGATGGTGGCTGGTGCTGCTGCTCATCCCGGCGGCGGTCGGTGTCCTCGGCGGGCTGGACAGCACGCGGACCTCCACCGACCGGATCGCCGCACCCTGGGCGACGCTGACCTCGGCCGGACTGGCGACCGTGGTGCTGGCATTGCTCGGCGTGGTCGCGGGTGGTGCGCTCGGGACGTTCGGCCGAGTTGGTCTCGACCTGCCGATCTTTGCGGTGGTGAGCTTCGTCTGGCTGGCCGTCGCGGGTTATGCGGGGCTGGTATTCGGGCGTTTCTTCGTCGTCCCGGTCGGTGCTCCGAGCCCCCGATACGACGAGGACGACGACTACTACTACGCGGACGACGAGTACGCCGACTATTACGCGGACGACGAGTACGCCGACTATCACCACGCTGCCGACTATCACGATGACGACTATGACGCCGACCACGACGAGTACGTGGCCGATGACGACGACTACTTCGACGACGACGAGTACCAGCACTACGACGGGCCTGACCTCGAGGTGGAAGTCGACGGCGAGCTCGTCGAGGAGCAACCTGCCCTCGGCGTGCGCGGTTCGGCGCCGGGCGGCGGTACCATCCCCGACATCGTCGACGCCGAAGTGGTCGAGGCGGACCTGCCGGAAAGTGACCCGGTGGACGGTCGTTAGGCTCTACAGCGGCGGTCTCGTGCCGCCCGCACTATGAACAGCCCCGCCTTTCGATCGATACGCAGGAGTAGAGCGCTGACGTCCCCGCATGCTCAGTGGGTGCCCACCACGGCCCCGGCCACCGTCGTCGTGCTGGCCTCGGGCACCGGGTCGCTGCTGCGCGCCCTCATCGAAGCCGCGTCCGCATCCGACTATCCCGCGAGAATCGTCGCTGTCGGTGTCGACCGGAACTGTGCCGCCACCGAGCACGCGGCCGCCGCGGGCATCCCGGATTTCCGGGTGGCGCTCAAAGACTTTCCCGACCGCGCCGCGTGGGATGCCGCGCTGACCGAGGCGGTCGCCGCGTACCACCCCGATCTCGTCGTCTCGGCCGGCTTCATGAAGCTCCTCGGTCCGGCGTTCATGACCCGATTCGGCGGCCGGATCATCAATACCCACCCCGCGCTGCTGCCCGCCTTCCCCGGCGCGCACGGGGTACGTGACGCGCTGGCTTACGGCGTCCGCGTCACCGGCTCCACTGTGCACCTTGTCGATTCCGGCGTCGACACCGGACCGATCCTCGCGCAGGAAGCGGTGCCGGTGCTGGACGACGACGACGAGGCCACGCTGCACGAGCGCATCAAGGTTGTCGAGCGACGGTTGCTGGCGGAAGTTGTCGCCGCCGTCGCCACCAGAGGCATTGTCTCCGACGGACGAAAGGCAGTTATCCCAGATGAGCGAGTTCTTCGGTGAGTGAGCGCAGCGAAGGAACGGTTGACCCAGCTGAGCGCAGCGAAGGATCGGTGCGGAAGTCGATCAAGCGGGCCCTTGTCAGCGTGTACGACAAGACAGGGCTCATCGAGCTCGCCACCGGGCTGCACGCCGCGGGCATCGAGCTCGTGTCGACCGGGTCGACCGCAGGCAAGATCGCCGACGCGGGCATCCCGGTCACCAAGGTCGAGGACCTGACCGGGTTCCCGGAGACCCTGGACGGCCGGGTCAAGACGCTGCACCCACGCGTGCACGCGGGCATCCTCGCCGACACCCGCAAGGCCGAGCACGTCGACCAGCTGGTGGAGTTGGGCGTCGAGGCGTTCCAGCTGGTGGTGGTGAACCTGTATCCGTTCACCGCGACCGTGGCCAGCGGGGCGACTCCGGACGAGTGCGTCGAGCAGATCGATATCGGCGGGCCGTCCATGGTGCGCGCCGCCGCCAAGAACCACCCTTCGGTCGCAGTGGTCGTCGACAGCGGCGACTACGACGACGTGCTCAGCGCGGTGCAGGCCGGCGGTTTCACGCCCGCCGAGCGGACCGCGTTGGCGGCCAAGGCTTTCCAACACACCGCGAGCTATGACGTCGCCGTGGCGAGCTGGATGACCAACGTGCTGGTGCCAGGGAAGGCCGAGTCGGCCGAGCTCACCGGTGTGCAGTTCCCCAGCTGGCTGGGCGGCACCTGGGCGCAGGCCGCGGTGCTGCGCTACGGCGAGAACCCGCACCAGGCCGCCGCGCTTTACGTCGACAACGACGGCGGCGTCGGGCTCGCGCAGGCACAGCAGTTGCACGGCAAGGAAATGTCGTACAACAACTACACCGATGCCGATGCCGCGTGGCGCGCCGCATACGACCACACCGCCCCCGCGGTGGCAATCATCAAGCACGCCAACCCCTGTGGCATTGCGATCGGTGCCGATATCGCCGAGGCGCACCGCAAGGCGCACGCGTGTGATCCGGTCAGCGCCTACGGCGGTGTGATCGCGGCCAACCGTGAGGTGACCGTCGAGATGGCCGAGCAGGTCGCCGAGATCTTCACCGAGGTGATCGTCGCTCCGTCCTACGCCGATGGCGCCGTGGAAGTGTTGCAGCGCAAGAAGAATGTGCGCATCCTGGTTGCTGCGGCACCGCAGCGGGCCGGCGGAGAGCTGCGTCCGATCAGCGGTGGTGCGTTGCTGCAGCAACGCGACATTCTGGACGCGGCAGGCGATGACCCGGAGAACTGGACGCTGGTGGCCGGGGAGGCCGCCGACGTCGAGACCCTGGCGGATCTCGAATTCGCTTGGCGCGCCTGCCGTGCCGTGAAGTCGAACGCGATCCTGCTCGCCCACGACGGTGCCTCGGTCGGCGTCGGCATGGGACAGGTGAACCGGGTGGACGCGGTCGGCCTTGCCGTGCAGCGCGCCGGTGACCGCGCCAAGGGCTCGGTCGCCGCTTCGGACGCGTTCTTCCCCTTCTCGGATGGTCCACAGCAGCTCATCCAGGCGGGCATCCGCGCGATCGTGCAGCCGGGCGGCTCGGTCCGCGATCAGGACACCGTGGACCTGGCCCGCGAGGCCGGAGTCACCCTGTACCTCACGGGTTCTCGCCACTTCGCGCACTGAGCCACACCAGGTCGAGCAAGAGGGCGGGCCCATCGGGTCCGCCCTCTTCGCGTCCGCGCACGACACAGGTCGCCAACCTTCGACGGATATCGAACCCGGCCTTCTACAGTTGGTCGCAGGTCGACTCGTGCAGCGATGGCGTCCGGTGTGGTCATGATGCTCGCGGCGGTCACCGTGGCCTTCGGTGCGCAGGGGCAGGCCGGTGCGGAGCAGGTCGTGCCCCAGGCCATTCCGTCGCTGAAGAGCTGGGTGCCCGGTGGGTCCTCGTTCGCGCTCGGTGCACACGCGCGGGTGTTGTACGCGCAGGATGCGCTGCGCGACAGCGCCACCGACCTTGCCGAAGGACTGCGCGCCGTCACCGGCAATGACATTGTGGCGCAGGCGGGTTCGGTGGGCGAGTCGGGCGACCTCGTGCTGCGCACCGGTTCGGTGCCAGCGGTGCCGGAATCTCCTGAGGCCTACCGGATATCGGTGTCGGAAACCCTCGAGCTGACCGGTGTGGATGTCGCGGGCGCCTTTTACGCGACCAGGTCGGCGCTGCAACTGCTACGGCGCGGCGCCACGCTGCCCGGCGGGGTCGTGACCGATTGGCCGGAGTACCGCGAGCGCGGGCTGATGCTCGATGTCGGCCGCGAGTATATGCCGGTCGATATGCTGCGCGCCCAGATCCGGCGGATGGGGCAGCTCAAATTGAATGTGCTGCATCTGCATCTCTCGGACCGATTCGGGTTCCGGCTCGGCAGCGACCGGCATCCGGAAATCACAGCGCAGGAACACTATTCGAAACAAGAGCTACGCGATCTCATCGCATATGCGGCGCACTACCAGGTCGAGATCGTGCCCGAGGTGGACTTTCCCGGCCACATGAACGGCATTCTCGCCGCCCATCCGGAGTTGAAACTGCGCAGCGTGAACGGTGTAGTGTCCGACGCCGCCATCGACATCGCCGATCCGCGCAGCTACGACCTGATGCGCGACATCCTCGAAGAGTTCCTGCCGTTGTTCCCTGGGCGCTATTGGCATCTCGGTGCGGACGAGTTCCTGCTCGACGGCCTCCGTGTCGCGAGCTTCGAGGACTATCCACAGATCGGCGCGTATGCGCGCGCCACCTACGGACCGCAGGCTCAACCGGTGGATGCCTTTCTCGGCCTGATCAATTGGGGCGCGGCGATAGTGCGGGAGCACGGCAAGCGACCGCGTATCTGGAACGACGGTCTGCACACCGGCGAGGGAACCATCGCCATCGATTCCGACATCGTCGTCGATTTCTGGAGTAGGGCGGGGATTGCGCAACTGCCGCTGCCGTACTTCGGAATCGCGCGCACCGCAGTGGATCTCATCGCGTCGGGACACGAGGTTCACAACGCGGCCTTCACGCCGACCTACTTCGTGACCGGCGGCCCGGCCTCGATCGGCAATGTGCCTGCGTCGATAGCCTACGAGCTGTGGGACCCCGCGGTGTTCGTCGACGGCAGCAGGCTGACACCGCAGCAGAACGCAGGCAACCTCGGGTCCGGTCTGTTCGTGTGGTGCGACGACCCGACTGTTCGGACGCCCGCACAGATTGCCGTGTCGATCACGATGCCGCTGCGGGTGATGGCGCAGAAGACCTGGGGCCCGGCCCGCGCGGGCAGCTACCTGGAGTTCGCCGCGCTATCGGATGCGGTCGCCGAACCCGTCTCGTGAGCGATGCGCTCGTCCTTTGATCTGCACACCACGCTGCCCTGACTCGAGCCATGTTGGTGCGTAATGCTTTTCGGTGCGGTGCGGTGCGGTGCGGTGCGGTGCGGTGCGGTGCGGTGCGGTGCGGTGCGGTGCGGTGCGGTGCGGTGCGGTGCGGTGCGGTGCGGTGCGGTGCGCATACATCTACGGCATCGGTCACCAGGATGTGTTTCCGCCGCTGAGGGGCTGCGACCTCGCTGAGGGGGCCCTTACGTCGCGCTGAGGACCTGGCGGTTCCCGAGCGGAGCCTGCAGCGGCACCTCGAGCGTGCCGAACACCGCGATCATCGTGCACATCCGCCCGACTGCATCGGCGCGCGTGCCGGACCGCAGTTCGATGGTGACCGTCGAATCGGTCTCCTTCGCGGTCGCGTCCACGCCGTAGCACTCGGGTGCGCCGGTCTGGAAGTTCACCGCGATCCGATCGTCGGCGACCCGGGTCCACGATGTGAACGGAATCGGATGGGCTCCGACGATGGTCGGATCGGCGACGAAGGGGTTGCCGGACTTGCCGCTCGCCTCCTCGGTGGGCGTCGTCGGCACCGAGGTCGTTGCGGTCGTCGTTTTCTGTTGTGCGCCTTCGTCGTCGGAGCCGCAGCCTGCGACAGCGAGGACGGCGAGCAGAACTGCGGCAGCAGCAACGGGGCGCGCACCCGACATCCGAGACATGGACACCACCCTAGTTGACCACGCCCCGCGACCGGCGAAGATCGCCCTCGCCGTGTACCAGCTATCGCCGTAGATGGCCTGCTGCACTGTGCCGCAATCCAACACAGCGACCAACGCCACACAGTGAACTTTCGGCGAACCGTGCGCGTAATCCTTCCGCGCGGCCCGGAAGGGCAGTAGATTCGGCTCCGACGTACGCCATGATCTTGTTTCGAGCGATCTGCAAGCAAGTCGCCAGCGGTGTTGTTGTGACCGGCTAGCAGTCGCAAGCGGTGTTGTTTTCGGGAGACCTGCAAGCAGTCGCAAGCGGTGTTGTTTCGGGCGACCCGCGTGCAGTCGCAAGCGGTGTCGCGGCGTGCGTCGATGTCGGATGCTTGGCACAGTAACTCTTCGAAAGGAACGACGTGGGCGACACGCTGCGCGTAGGTGAAGAACTCGGGCTCGGCCAGTCTCTGGTGGGCGGTGCGTACACCCTGACCCTGCAGCCGGATGGCAACCTGGTGTTGTCGGAGCCGGATGGAAATGTCGTGTGGGCCACCCAGACTCACGATCAGGGTGTCGAGCGCGCCGTCCTGCAGGAGGATGGCAACTTTGTGCTCTACAAGGGCGAAGGCGCTGCCTGGTCCACCGAGACCAACGGCAGGAGCGCGGACCGGCTGACCGTGCAGGCCGACCGCAACGTGGTGCTGTACGGCACCGACGGCGGCGCCCTGTGGTCGTCGGAGACCCAGACCGATAACCCGCTGTCTGCTCCCGAGCCGGTCGCCGAGGCCGAGGCCGCGCCGGCCGCCGAAGAGGTTCCGCCCCCGCCGCCGGCTGCGCAAACCTACACAGTCGAGCCGGGCGACACCCTGTGGGCGATCGCCGAGCGCTTCTACGGCGACGGCAACCGCTACCAGGAGATCGCGAACGCAAGCGGCATCGACAACCCGGATGCGATCAACGTCGGCCAGGTCCTGACCATCCCGTAATTTTGGCCGCGCGGGCGCGGCGGGTTCGCGGCCCCCTTGGTCTCGCGTCCGAGCCGTCGAGACTCGCGCCTTCGGTGCATGCGCGAGTGTCGGACCTTCGTCCGCCCCGGCGCTTCAAGCTTCGACGACTCGGACGCGAGACGGGCCGCGAACGGGTCGTTCGTAAGACTCGCTCCGCGGTGGTCGCGTCAGTGGCGATTCGCGCGACCGAATGACTGCGGAGCTGGATGACCGCGCTGTGATCGACCGAGGCCCCCAACGCATTCTTCATTGCGTCGGGGGCCCTGGTCGTTGGTCGGGGTGGGCTTACCGACTGGTGAACGGCAACAGTGCCATCTCGCGGGCGTTCTTCACCGCGACGGCGACCTGGCGCTGCTGCTGGGGGGTGAGCCCGGTGACCCGGCGGCTGCGGATCTTGCCGCGGTCGGAGATGAAGGTGCGCAGCAGATTCACGTCTTTGTAGTCGACGATCTCGATGCCCGCGGAGATGAGCGGGTTCTTCTTGGGCCGCCGGTTCTGTTCGGCGCGAACCTTCTTCGAGGGTGCTCGCTTGACTGCCATATGACGGGTTCCTTCTCACGAGAACAGTGGTTGTCTACCAGCTCGATTTGTGCACACCGGGCAATTCGCCCCGATGGGCCATTTCGCGCACTCGCACACGGGAGAGTCCGAACTTCCGGAGATGACCGCGCGGCCGTCCGTCAGCGGCGTCCCGATTGCGCAATCGTACCGGACTCGCATCGCGAGGCAGCCGCTGTAGCGCCGACTGCGCGACGGCCCGGTCGGCGTCGGAGGTGGCCGGGTTTCGGATCAGCTCCTTGAGCTCGGCGCGCCGGGTGGCATAGCGCGCGACGACCTCCTTGCGCTGTTGGTTGCGTGCGATCTTCGACTTCTTGGCCATCAGCGTTCCTCGCGGAAATCGACGTGCTTGCGGACCACGGGGTCGTATTTGCGCAGCACCATCCGGTCCGGATCGTTGCGCCGATTCTTTCGGGTGACGTACGTATATCCGGTTCCCGCAGTGGATTTCAGCTTGATGATCGGCCGGAGCTCGGTCGACTTGGATGCCATCGGTGTTCCTCTCAGATCTTGTCGCCGCGAGCCCGGATCCGGGCCACAACGGCTTCGATTCCGTCCCGGTCGATGGTCTTGATGCCTTTGGCGGAGACGGTCAGCGTGATGCGCCGATCCTCGCTGGGCAGGTAGTAGGTCTTGCGCTGGATATTGGGGTTCCAGCGACGGCTCGTCCGTTTATGCGAGTGCGACACGGACTTGCCGAACCCCGGCTTGCGCCCGGTGACCTGGCAGTGGGCCGACATGCGGTCTCCCTCGTAGATGACAATCGTTTTCGACAACGGCTGTTCGACAATGTACCGTCGGGCTATTGTAAATGAAAATCGTTATCGAAAGGGGTTCCGGTGATCGAGTCCGACCGGAGAACGCCCGTCGTGGTGATCGCCGGATCTTCCGGACGCGCGACGGCGGGTGTGGACCGCGCGGCCGATGCGCTGCGCACGACGCCAGGCACCGTGACCATTCGGCACGACCTGAGTGGATTGCGCGAAGGCATCGTGCATCGGACGGTGTGCGCCGGCGAGCACGAGACCTCGGCGGTGCTCGAACTCGCGCACGGCTGCGTCTCGTGCACCCTGCGCATGGATCTGTTGCCCCTGCTGTGCACGTTGGCCGCGCGCGACTCGGTGTATCGCATTGTGCTCGCGCTCGATCCGGCGTTCGAAGCCGAAGCGGTCTGCCAGGCGATCGAGAATGTCGTCGTCACCGGCATCGTCGGCAGGGTGGATGGGCCTGCCGGTCGCGACGTGCGCCTCGAGGCCGTGGTGACCTGCCTCGAGGCCGAGCGGTGGCTCGCCGATGCGACCGGTGAGGAGACGCTCGCCGAGCGCGGCCTCGCCACCGCGGACGACGAACGAACTGTCGCGCAGCTCGCGGTCGGCCAGGTCGATTTCGCCGATGCCGTTGTGGCGCTCGGTGATTCGGGTGACCCGCTGGAGCGACTGCGGCTCGGCGCGGTGCTGGCCAGGCTGGTGCCCGAAGCCCCCGTCGCCTGGGTGGCCCCCAACGGTCCCGGCTCCGAGGAGATCGAGACCCTGCTCACCCGAATTCCCGTGGACTCCCGGCGCGGCCGGGTCTTCGACGCGCACACGCCGCTCCTGCGCGGACAGCCACCGCTCGGCGCCGATCACGCAGTCACGCTGATGGAGTTCGCCGCGAGCCGCCCCTTCCATCCCGTGCGCCTGCACGAAGCGCTCGACGTGCTGTTCGACGGCGTGGTGACCGCACGTGGCCGCATCTGGCTCGCCACTCAGCCCGACGAGGTGGTGTGGCTGGAGTCGGCGGGCGGCGGCCTGCGCGTCGGTGGTGCGGGACCGTGGCTGGCGGCAATGAGCCCTGCGGAGCTGGAATGCGCCGATCCGACTCGGCGGGCGATGGCTGCACTGCGCTGGGACGACAGGTTCGGCGATCGGGACACCTCGCTGGTGATCCTGGTGCACGACGCCGATCCTGCCGAGATTCGCCAGGCCCTGCACTGGGCCCTTGTCGAGGACGACGAACTACGCCTGCTCGAACGCGCGCCCGAACTGGTCGCGCAGTGGGAAGACCCGTTCGGCGAATGGCACACCGACCCGTGCGAGACCGGTGAACCGACCGGCCTGCCCGTGGAAGGCAGTGCGGGACAGTCGAAAAGCCCGAAAGGAGAAAGCACATGAAGATCGGAATACATCCGGACTATCACCCGGTGGTTTTCGAGGATTCGAGCACCGGCAAGCAGTTCCTGACCAGGTCCACCTCCACTAGTACGCGGACGGTGCAGTGGTCGGACGGCAACACCTACCCGTTGCTCATGGTGGACGTGACGTCCGATTCGCACCCGTTCTGGACCGGAGCGCACCGCGTGATGGACACCCAGGGCCGGGTGGAGAAGTTCGAGCGCAAGTACGGCAGGCGGGCCCGCGCTGCGTCCCAGCCCGGACGAGGGGAGGGCTGACATGGCGGTTCCGAAGCGCAGGATGTCGCGGTCGAATACCCGCAGCCGCCGCGCACAGTGGAAGGCGACACCGCCCGACCTGGTGCCGGTCACCGTCGGAGGTGTTGTGCACAAGGTGCCGCGCCGGTTGTTGCAGGCGGTGCGGCGTGGGCTGATCGACCTCGATCGGATCTGATCGAGGTCCGGTTCGAACGCGGTGCGCTCGAACGACAGTGGGCCGGCCGGGAAACCGGCCGGCCCACTGCTGCATCCGGTGCGGCGAGGGCAATTGATTAGCTACCGATGTGTCCTGCGCCACATGGCTATTCTTTGGCAGCGCGGTTGCGATGCGGTTGCCAATGGTTGAAATACGTACTGAGGGTTGGTTTTTGGTGCCCGTAAAAGTCCTCATGAAGTGATGATTTCGTGTCCCTACGCCGGTACCCTCGTGCGAGAGGGCGGGTTCTCTTGGACCCCCGAGAGAACCCGCTCATCGCCAAACTTCCGGCCGAATCGGCCGACCTCGACCTTCCGAATCCCTTTGTCCCCCTGTGATTCGCGCGTCCCCACCCGATCCAGCAACAGTGGGGCTGTGGGCGACGTTCAGTTCACTGCACGGTTCCGAGCTGTGCCGGCTGGGTGATCTCGGCTCGGTCATCCTGCGCCGATTCGCCATGACCGGGCATACCGGGCAAGTCCGGCAACAAGGACTCCAGTCGAGCCAGCTGCTCCGCGACGAGCGCCGCGGGACCTTCGATCAGGGACAACGGCCACGGCCAATGCCGCCCGTTCAACCGCTCGACCTCATCGACCAAATCGGCTGTCGTGGCCTCCAGTTCACTGATCTCGGTCCGCAATTCGCCGATTTGCGTTCGCAATCCAGTTGATTCGCGCTCCAGGTCCTCGATCCGGTGCAGCGCCGCGGCCAGTCCGTCCACCAGGGTCAGGCTGTTGCCATCGGCGTCGGTGCCCAACTGCGGCCAGCCGGCAAGGCCGGGCCCACGCAGCTGAATCTGGATATCACGCAGCACTGCCTCTTGTTCCGGCGTCACGTCCGGTTCCTCCTGTAGGAAATCCCATTGGCCGAAGTCTTCGGTTTCGGCCTCGTTCACATCGCAGAGCACCCCGCCGACCACCACCTGGCGCAGCGTCTGATGGATACTGCGGCGAGTTTCGACATTGGTCCCCGACCAGGCATCGGTCTGCCACGCCCACGCCGCACTGCCCGCGTCCAGCGCCCTGCTGACCGACCAATACCCGCCGTAGACACCGACATTCGCGGCGCCGAGCACCGTTGCCGCACCATTCAGGTAGGCGTTGATGGCGAGTTGATCCTGCGGCGTCGAATCGAAATCGGCGGAGAAGTAGATCGGCCGGTCCCGGCGGCCACCGCAGCGCAGCACCTGTGCCAGGCCCGCGCGGGCATCCACGATGCCGGCACCGTGGCCGTCGAGCATGCGGGCGGCGGTGGTTTCCCAGTTCGACACGATCGACACCCCGTGCGCCCGCAGATCGTCGGCCTCGGCGGGCGTGAGCAGCTTGCCCGGCAGTGTCGGGCTGCCATCGGACAGGTAGCGCACCACGAAGTCGAACGCTGCCGCGCGGATTGCTGCACCCCCAGGACGTCCCGCGGCGTAGTCCAGACCGAAACGCATATCTCTCACTGTAAGACGGTCGGGCACGGAAATCGGCGGCATTGCCGAACCCGCGAAAACTGTCGGTCCCGGCTGGTTGACTGTGGGTGGTTCGCGTGGTCGCCGAGATGGTGAGTGCACCGCGGAGTTGTGAGAAGGCGATTGCTCGGCCGTTTGTCGATACGAAACTCATCGAAACGGAGATGTCCAATGCCCATACGCAACGAGGCCTGGCAACCTGGTACACCCGCCTGGGTCGACTGTCAGGTCGACGACCCGGCGAAGGCCAGCGAGTTCTACACCCAGTTGTTCGGTTGGGAGATCCAGGACGGCGGCCCGGATACGGGCGGCTATCTGATGGCGGCGAAATCCGGCGCGGCGGTGGCGGGCATCGGGCCCAAGCCCGACGCCATGCCCGGGATGCCATCGGCCTGGACGACCTACTTCGCCGTCGTGAACGCCGACACCAGCGCCGACGCGGTGGTGGCCGCGGGCGGCCGGTTGATGGTGCCGACCTTCGACGTGATGGAGTTCGGCCGGATGTTCGTCGCCGCCGACCCGAGCGGCGCGGCCTTCGCGGTATGGCAAGCCAAGCAGCACAACGGCGCCGCAGTCTACAACGAGCACGGCGCCTACGTCTGGAACGAGCTGCACACCCGCGACCTGCCGGCCGCGAAGGACTTCTATGCCGATGTCTTCGGCTTCAGCTACGCCGATTTCCAACTCGGCGACGCCGAGTATCTGATGTTCACCCCGCCGGGCCGGACCGAAGGGGTCGGCGGGCTGACCGACGACTCGGCTTCGGTGAGCGACTCGATGCCGGACTACTGGCTGGTGTGGTTCCAGTTCGACGACGTCGACGCGGGCATCGCCAAGGCCCTCGAACTGGGCGGCACCGTGTTGCAGCCCGCGTCGGACTCCCCAGTCGGGCGGTCGGCGGTCCTTGCGGCTCCGCAGGGTGAGTCGTTCGGCATCATCGATCCGAGTCGAGCCGCCGGCGAGATGCCTGCCCCGAAGGGCTGAGGCGGGTTCGATCCGCACGCGAACTCGGTCGGGCTCGAGGCGACTCAGCGAGCCGCTTCGAGCCCGACCTGCCGCGTGGTTTCGGCGATCGCTGCGGTGTCGCGCCGATCGGGTGCGACGAGCACGGCGGTGATCGGCACGGTCAGGGCCAGCGACCCGATGACGAACATGGGGAAGACGAAGTCGAACAGCGGAAGTCCGGTCGGCGCCTTCGCCGTCGGATCGATGGTGAGCTCGATCGCGCCGATACCGGCGTAGTACATCCCGGCCACGCCGATGCCGAACAGCACCGTCGTCGCCGCTCGTGCCATCGGGAACTGGAAGGCCTGTACGGACCACAGTGTGGCGGTCGCGGTGATGATGGCGACGGTCAGCGATACCGCGGCCAGCGCCGGTGAAATCTCGACCGAACCCTGAACCTGGATCGAACCGATGCCGAGGTAGAGCGACAGCCCGGTGCCCAGCCCCATGACGACGCCGCCTGCGATCAAGCGCGGCAGGTGCAGGGTGCGCCCGATGATCACCAGCGCGGCGAACACCGCGACGAATGCCACGACCATCGACGTGATGAGGCTGCCCGCGTCGAACCGCACATCGCTGCCCGGCACGTGCACGCCGAGCAGCACCACCGAAGTGGCCAGCCAGATCCCGACGCCGCCGACCGAAACGGCCGCCGAGGCGAGCCATACCAGCCGGAAACGAATCGACCGCGAACCGTGCAGGATGCAGGCTACCCCGACCACCGCGCCGATGACCGAGATCCCCAAGGAGAGCGCGGCGATCCAGTACCCCATCGAGAACTGGTCCACCGCACCGTTGTTCCCGAGCGAGAACAACCGGACCTCATGCATGCGAGGCGGTTCCTTCCAGTTCCGAGGCCTTCAGCTGGGCGATTGCGTATTCGGTCACCGCGGCGAGTGCTTGGCGCACCTCCATGGCGTTGCGGGCGTCGATGTCCACGATCGGCACGCCCTCGCGCACCGAAAGCGCTTCGCGCAATTCGGCGATCGGGAAGCGGGGCGCGTCGGGGAACCGGTTGACCGCGATGAGGAACGGCAGTTTGCGCGCCTCGAAGAAATCGACCGCGGCGAAGCTGTCCTCCAGCCGTCTGGTGTCGATCAGCACCACCGCGCCGATTGCACCACGGATCAGGTCGTCCCACATGAACCAGAAGCGACGCTGGCCCGGGGTTCCGAACAGGTACAACACCAGGTTGCCCGGCAGGATGATCCGCCCGAAATCCATGGCAACCGTGGTTGTTTCCTTCTCCGGGGTATCGGCGAGATCGTCGATACCGTCGGAGAAGCGGGTCACCATCGCCTCGGTGCGCAGCGGAACGATCTCCGATACCGCGCCGACAAAGGTTGTCTTGCCCGCTCCGAAGCCACCCGCTACAACGATTTTCGTCGATGCGACGCGGGAATCGGCATCGTTCGGTGCGAGGTTGTTATAACGCGCGGAGTCCACGCAAAGTCCTCTCCATCAGTGAACGGCGCTCGTCAAAACTCGCCTCTTCGGTCAGTGTCGAATGCATCCGCAGGTGTCCGTCGACGACCAGGTCGCCGACCATGACCCGAACCATTCCGAGTGGACGATCCAGGTGCGCGGCGATCTCGGCAACCGAGAGACGGTGGGTGCCCAGCCTGAGGATCTCCGTACGGAGATCTCCCGATGGCCAGTCGAGATGGGCAGTGTAAGACAGGGTTTCGATGACAGCCTCAAGCGGCAGGTCGACCGCGGGCTCGGTACGCCCAGAGGTCAGCGCATACGGTCTGACGCGTGTGGCCGGTCGGTGTTGTCCGGGGCCGTTGGGGCTGGACATCTCACCCTCAGACAGCGGTGCGGGCGGTGGCGGTGACCACCGTGCCCACTCGATCGACCAGCAGGGCCATCTCGTAGCCGATGCGGCCGATGTCGTGTGCCTTGTTGGCGAGCACGGCCAGGTGCGAGCCGTTGCCGACACTCATCACCAACAAGTAGCCGCGCTGCATCTCGACGATCGACTGCATCACCTTGCCGCCGTCGAAAAGCTGTGCGGCACCGGCCGACAAACTGGCCAGGCCCGCGGTGACCGCGGCCAGTTGTTCGGCCCGGTCACTGGGTAGATGCGGGCTGGTTGCCTGCAGTAGGCCGTCCGCCGAGACCAGCACTGCGTGCGATACCCCGGGGACGTCCCTGGTGAAGCGGGTGACCAGCCAGTTCAGGTTTTCATCGGTGGTGCTGTTCGCGTTGGTCATCCAAGCCCTCCGTCGTTGTACTGGGCATCGGCCCGCCCACTGCGGACCCCACTGAGATGCCTGGTGAGGTTGCTCCGGATTTCCTCCGGATCACGAGCTGCTGCGTCTTCGGCAGGCGCAAGACCACCGGGCACCAACTGCGCTCCTGGGCGCCGGATCGGCAGACCGCCGACGGTGCGGGAGGTGGTCGTCGGCCGGGCGGCGTCCTCGGCGGCCAGCCAGCCTGCGTCCACCGCCGGTGAGGACCAGGTCGCCTCCGACTGCTGTGAGGTCGCGGGCTCGACCAGCCATTCCGAGACCATTCGCTGGTAGATCGGCGTCGGCGATTCGCCTGCCACCGGCTGCAGCCGCGATGAGGTGACCGTTGCGGGTTCCGGTGCGCCTGCGGGCTTTTTGGCGGGCGATGCCGGTCGTGCGCCTGCCGACACCGGTGCGGGCTCCCGGTCGACGACCGGGCTGGGACCGGTCGTTACCGCCGCGTCGGCTTCGGTCCAGGTATCGCCTGCGGTGCCGAGCGGCACCTGCGGTTCGATGTCGGCGACAGGTGTCGAATCCTCGATGGCCTCGAAGGAGCCGGTGTCGAAGATGGGCCAGGCCTGGGTGTCCACATCGACGGAGGACTGTGCCGCCGACTTGTTCGATGCCGAGGCCGGCGGGCCGAACGCCGCGACCCTCGGCAGCTCGAGGCTCGGGGTCTCGATCGGATGTTCGGCGAACATATCGGGCAGCGGTTCGGAGTCGTCGACCGTCGGTGCCCCGATTGCGGGCTGCTCGGCCGTGTCGGCCACCCGAATGGCTGGACGACGTTGCGGTAGCCCGGAACTGGTGAAACGCGGTGGTTCGCGCTGCGGCAGACTTGGCACCGGCACCAGCGTGCGCGGCGGCTGGCTCGGTGTGGCGGGCAGCGCGGGCGCTTCGAGTAGTTGCTGCGTCGGCTCCGGATCCATCGGCGGCGCCACGAGCGCACCGGGTAGATGCACACTCGCGGTGATGCCGGGCTGCTGCGCCATCGTCGAGGTCCGGCGCAGGCTGACGGTGATGGTGTGCCGCTTCGCGAGCCTGCCGACCACGAAAAGGCCCATTCGGCGCGCGGTTTCGACGGTGACCTCACCACCGGAAGCGAGCCGGTCGTTGGTCGTCTGCAGATCGTCGAGGCCCATGCCGAGGCCGCGGTCGGTGATCTCGATCAGGTAGCCGCCGTCCACTGCGCGCGCGACCATCACCGCGACCGGGGTCGTCGGCGGCGAATAGCGCAGCGCGTTGTCGATCAGCTCGGCGAGCAAGTGCTCGATGTCGACCGCGGGCTCGCCCGCGACAATGCCGTCGGGCACCGCGCCGATCTCGACCCGCTGGTAGTCCTCGACCTGAGAAACCGCGCTCCACAGCATGTCCGACAGCGGCACCGGGTGCAGCTGACCGCGCCGCAGTGCCGTGCCCGCGAGCACGAGCAGGTTGTCGCCGTTGCGGCGCATGCGGGTCGCGAGGTGATCGAGGCGGAACAGGCTCTGTAGCCGTTCGCCGTCGTCCTCGTCGTGTTCCAGATCCTCGATCAGTGCCAGCTGCTGCTCGACGAGCGACTGGCTGCGCCGGGAAAGAGTTTCGAACATGTTCCCGATTTGCAGTCGCAGTCGGGCCTGCTCGGCTGCCAGATTCAGCGCTTGCTCGTGGATTTCGTCGACCGCGCGGGCCAGCTGCCCGACCTCGTCGGTGGTGTGCACGGCGACCGGCGTGATCTCCGGTGTCGCGCCGCCACTGCGCACTACCGCGAGTTCCTCCGGCAGCTTGACGTGCGCGACCTCGAGTGCGTCGCGCCGTAGCCTGCGGACCGGGACGACCAGGGTGCGCGCGACGGCGAGCGCGAGCGCGAGACCGGCGAGCAGCATGCCGATCACGATGGTGGTTTCCCGTAGCGCGCCGGTTTGGGCCTCGGTGGTCCGGTTGGCGAGCGCCTTGTCGATGGTGTCGGTCAGCTGGGCGGTGGTCTTCTCATAGAGGTCGGCGCTGGTTTGCAGTGAGTCGAGCACTGTGGGATTGGAGGTCGGATCGCCCGCGTTCTGGCTGAAGGCCGCGAGCCGGATGGAGACCGCGTCCAGCATCTGGCGCATGTTGGTGGAGTTGTCGGGAAGGATGACGCCATAGGTGTTGATCATGGTCATCTCGGCGCCCGCGGAGGTGAGTACTCGGGGGCGCACGGCCGGATTGTGGCCTGCCTCGGGTGAGCCGACCAGCATGCGCTGCTGGGTGAGCACGCGCCGCGAGGTCTGGATCGCGCCGATCTGCAGGAAGTACCGCTGGATGATGAGGTCTTCGACCGAGGGCGACATCGCGAAGGCGTTGCCGATGCGCACCGCGATTTCGTCGGCCTGCTCGCCGACCATCGCGGGTGATCCGTTGCGCAGGCTGTTGCGCATGGTGGTGCCGGTGGCGACGGCGGAGGCGAGTTCGGCGCTGACCCGGTTGCTGACTTTGGAGGTGCGCATCGCGGCCTCGAGGTCGGCGAGCGCCTGGTCGAATTTCGTCAGCGCCGCGTCGGTCGCGGGATCGGCGATGTTGCCCCACGAGGAGGTCGCTGCGATCGCGAGTTGTTCGGTGGCCGTGCCGAACTTGCCGATCGGGCGGATGATGATGACTTGCTCGGTCGCCGCGTCCAACTGCGACATGGTGCGCAGCTCGTTGTTGATACGGAGTACGGCGAACACGGTGGCCAGCAGCACCGGAAGCACCAGAACGATGCCGACCTTGCGAGTGACAGACCAGTTGGACAAGCTGAATTGCCAGGACCGCGGTGCAGCTTCCATCCGCTTCCGTTGCCTCCGCTTCACGAGTGGCCCCCGGATGGCGCGTGGCTGTTCGGTTTTGATTCAACCCGCTGAGAACCAACTAGAGGTCTTCTTTTTACCGCAGGGAACATACCGCGCAGAGTGAGCCACGGCAATCTGGGGCTCTCAGTCTGATATTCCGCGGAATATGGCTATACAGAACATGATTCAAGACTCAATTGGTTCCCAGGCGCGGGAAGTTCTGTAGAAGGTCACGAAAGGTGCTGGTCCATCGACCAGTGTTGCTCATGGGCCGCCTACGAGCCTGACGCGGCGTGTCGGAAGCTGCCCTCTCAGTCGGCTCTCAGTCGGTGCGGTCAAACTGGTGGCATGCGCATTCTGGTAGTCGACGACGATCGCGCCGTCCGTGAATCACTGCGCCGGTCGCTGACCTTCAACGGCTACTCCGTCGACCTCGCGGTAGACGGTGTCGATGCGTTGGAGAAAGCAGCCGCGCAGCGACCCGATGCACTTGTGCTCGATGTGATGATGCCGCGGATGGATGGGCTCGAAGTTTGCCGACGCTTGCGCAGTACTGGAGATGATCTGCCGATTCTGGTTTTGACGGCGCGGGATTCGGTATCGGAGCGGGTTGCTGGACTCGATGCCGGTGCCGACGATTATTTGCCGAAGCCATTCGCGCTGGAGGAATTGCTTGCCCGGCTGCGGGCGCTGTTGCGTCGGCGGACCACCGATGCCGGCGAGATGTCGGAGACGATGACGTTCGCTGACCTGTCGCTGGATCCGGTGACGCGCGAAGTATCGCGCGGCGAACGCGCGATCAGCCTGACCCGCACCGAATTCTCACTGCTGGAAATGCTGATGGCTAATCCGCGCCGGGTGCTGACTCGCAGTCGCATCCTCGAGGAGGTCTGGGGCTACGACTTCCCGACCTCGGGCAACGCGTTGGAGGTGTACATCGGATACCTGCGCCGCAAGACCGAGGCCGAGGGCGAGTCGCGGCTGATCCACACAGTGCGCGGCGTCGGCTACGTCCTGCGCGAAACACCTCCGTAGGCCGCCGGATCATGGCCCGCTCAATTCCCAAGCGACCCGCCGTCGCCGCGCTCGGTCCGCTGGACTCCGCGGAGATGCGCCCGCCCATGCCGTTGACCAGATCGGTCTCGCTGCGCTGGCGAGTGACGCTGCTGGCGGCCTCGGTGGTGGCCATCGCGGTCGCGGTGACCTCGATCGCGGCCTACGCGATGGTGGCGCGCGCGCTGTACGCCGATGTCGACGCGCAGCTGAAAGCCCGCGCCGCCACGATGATCAACAACAATTTCGAGAGCCTCGGTTTCCAATCGATCGTGCTGGCTGGGCTGTATTCCAACGATGTAGGCGTCGCGCTGGTCTTCCCCGACCACAAGCCCTACATGCCACCACAGCAGACGATTCCGCCGGTCGGCAGTCAGGAGTTCGCCGTCGCGGACGGCGTACTCGCCTCGTCGCTGCGCACCGTGAGCAATCAGCGAGTGCTTGCCATGCCGACGCATTCCGGTGCGACGCTGATCATTTCGCAGCGGCTGCAGCCGACCCGCGAGGTGCTCGACCGGCTGGCGTGGCTGCTGTTCGTGGTCGGCGGTTGTGGCGTCGTGCTCGCGGCGGCGGCTGGCACCGCGGTCGGCCGTACCGGCCTGCGCCCGATCGCACGGTTGACCGCGGCGACCGAACGCGTGGCCCGCACCGACGACCTGACGCCGATTCCCGTCACCGGTGACGACGAACTCGCCCGGCTGACCGAGAGTTTCAACACCATGCTGCGGGCCCTCGCCGAGTCGCGCGACCGGCAGCGCAGGCTCGTCGCCGATGCCGGGCACGAATTGCGCACCCCCCTCACCTCGCTGCGCACCAATATGGAACTGCTGATCGCCTCCAGCCGTCCTGGCGCACCCGCGCTTCCTGAGGAGGACATGGCCGGGCTGCGTACGGATGTGATGGGGCAGATCGAGGAGCTGTCCACCTTGGTCGGCGACCTGGTCGATCTCGCACGGGAGGACGCACCCGAAACCGTCTACGACCGCATCGATCTCGGCGAAGTGGCCGAGCGCGCGCTGGAACGGGCCAGACGGCGGCGTGGCTCGATCGAGTTCGTTGCCGAGCTGAAACCGTGGTTCATGTACGGCCACGAGGCGGGGCTGGAGCGGGCGATCCTCAACGTCCTCGACAATGCCGCCAAATGGAGTCCGGCCGGGGCTCAGGTGAATGTCACCATGCGCGAGGCCGGACGTGGGCTGCTCGAGCTAGCCGTCGACGACGCAGGTCCCGGCATTCCGGCCGATGAGCGCGAACTGGTCTTCGAGCGGTTCTATCGAACAACGGTCTCGCGCTCGATGCCGGGCTCGGGCCTCGGTCTCGCCATTGTCAAGCAGGTGGTCACCAAGCACGGTGGCACGATCACCATCGATACCTCGCCGCGCGGTGGCGCGCTGATCCGTATCGTGTTACCTGGTGAAGGTGGTGCGCCCGGTGCGGGTGCTGCCACCGAGGAACGCGATCAGTAGCCGATGGATCGGAAGATCTCGGCCAACTGATAGCGGGGTCTCAGTCCGCTCTAAGCCGTCGCCGCCAAGCTGGTCGGCAGACGTGAGGAGAAACGAGAAACCATGAGCGAGGATGCCAAGGACCAGCAGGGGGAGCCGGCAGCTGCCGGCGCCGCCACCGGCTCTCATTCGACTGAGCAGATCCCGGCCTCGGGACAGCCGGGTTCGCCGTATGCGCGGCCGCCCTGGTCCAGCCCGCAGCCGCAGTACTATCCGTCCGCGCCGCATCAGACGGCTCCCCATCAGACCGCAGCGCATCAGACCCAGCCTTTCCCCGGGTATGAATCCGGTCAGGAGTACAACGCGTCCTCGTTCGATCCGCCGATCCCGCCCGGCGGGATGCCCGGCGCGGCCTTCGGGGCGCAACCGAATCCGGGACCGGCGCGGCCGCCGATCCGGACCGGGCTCGTCGCAGGTGCGGTGGCGCTCGCTCTGCTCAGCGGTGGTGTCGGCGGTGCGGTCGGCGCGCTCGTCACTCGGTCGGACACCGGGCACACCGCCGTGACCAACGCCCTCGATGCCCCGAAGCCCAATGTCAACAACGTGGTCAACACCCCGGCGGGCTCCACCCAGGCGGTGGCGCAGAAGGTGCTGCCGAGCGTGGTGATGATCAAGGTGGCGAGCAACAGGGCCGAGGGGGAGGGCTCCGGCGTGGTGCTGTCCTCCGACGGCCTGATCCTCACCAACAATCACGTGGCTGCCGGTGGCGGCGCCAACGCCAAGATGGAAGTGGTCTTCTCCGACGGAAGCACCGCGCCCGCATCCCTGGTCGGTGCGGATCCGGTGTCGGATCTGGCGGTCATCAAGGTCAACGGCAAGAGCGGTCTCACCCCGATCGAGCTGGGGGCCTCCTCGAACCTTCAGGTCGGTCAGCCGGTCATCGCCATCGGGTCGCCGCTCGGCCTGGCGGGCACGGTCACCACGGGCATCGTCTCCGCGTTGAACCGGCCGGTGTCGACCAACGGCGAGGGCACCCCCGATCCCTCGGTCAATCCCGTGATCGACGCGATTCAGACCGACGCGGCGATCAACCCGGGCAACTCCGGCGGTGCGCTCGTCGACACCAGCGGAAAGCTGATCGGCATCAATACCGCGATCGCGAGCCTCGGCGCGGGCGAGCAGCCCGGCCAGCAGAGCGGTTCGATCGGCCTCGGCTTCGCCATTCCGGTCGATCAGGCCCGCCGGGTCGCCGACGAACTCGTCAAGACCGGCCACGCGACCTATGCGCAGCTCGGCATCAAGCTGCGGCCGCAGGACACCGCGGCACGCGTACTGGAGGCAACTCCGGACGGCCCGGCCGCCAAGGCGGGCATTCCCCCGGGCGCGGTCGTGACCAAGCTCGACGACCGACCCATCGATTCGGGCAACGCGCTCATCGCCGCGGTCCGCTCACATCAGCCAGGAGACAAGGTGAAGGTGACCTACACCGACGAACAGGGAAACAACGCCAAGACCGTCGAGGTAACCCTCTCCGGCGCGCCGGCGAGCGGTGGCCGGTGATGCGCGTGCTGCCCGGCGGCTGGACGCCCCGACTCGCCGTCGACGCCGAGCTGCTCGCGATGGACGCAGAGCTTGTGGGCGTGGGCGCCCGGCTTCTGGATGCGGACGCTACGGTGAGCACCATGGAAATCGATACTCCGGTGGCTGGGCGCGCACTTGTGGTGGTCGTCGACGATCGAACGGCGCATGGAGGTGTGGATTCGCTCGGTCCACTGGTTACCGAGCTGCTGACCGAGGCGGGTTTCCTCGTCGACGCTTCGGTGACGGTTCAGGCCGATGAGGTGGAGATCCGCAATGCGCTGAACACTGCGGTGATCGGCGGCGTCGACCTGGTCATCTCGGTCGGCGGCACCGGAATGTCCCCGCGCGATGTCACGCCGGAGGCCACCTCACAGGTGCTGGACCGGGAACTGCCCGGCATCAGCGAGGCGCTGCGCTCCTCCGGCCGGGTGGCGGGCTCGCTCGACGCGGGTCTGTCGCGTGGTCTCGCCGGTGTCTCGGGCAGCACCCTGGTGGTGAACCTGCCCGGTACGCGGTCGGCGATCCGCGACGGCATGGCCACCCTCGGTCCGCTTGCCAGCCGAGTGATCGGTGAGCTGTCCGGATTGGCCGAATAATTCCGGCGCCGGATTCTTCCGAGGACCCTCGCCCGGCCGTGCGCCGGGCGAGGGACTCCGCGCGTCTGAACAAAATCTTCGGTGACGCGCTGCCGGACACCACGCGCGACGAACGCGACCAGGATTCCGAGGTGGGTTCGCCCTCCGATGACTGGCTTCGCGAACAGGTGCCGCCACACCACGGCTGAGGCCCATCTACTGCCCAGCTACGTATAACGGTCGGTTATCGGCGTTGTCCACCTGTGATTGCTTCCGGCTGAATGTATTTTGGCGATTACTTACGGTCTTGGCCCGTATTTGACGGGCGGCCTCTCTGCGCCTACAGCCCCTATTTGTGCTCAAAACGAGACACTTTCCAGCTATTTATGCACGTCAAGCTACATGTGCATGTCAGCTTTCGTGATCTACATCACATTCATATTAACGATTCCTTACGTTGCTTCGCCGTTACCGAACGTTTAGTGTTCGCCGGGAGCCACCCACATGCTGGACCTTGCGGGCCTGGTTCGGCGCGTACGCGCCGAACTGGCGGAACCTGGGCTCGGTTCCTGGCCGGCTGGAGCTTTGCGCCGAAATAACAGCCGGTTACAAGTCGGCAACAAATGAAGCACAAACTGAGCTGGGCCTGAGAGGACCACCGTCCAGCCTCGATGGTCGAGGCTGACTGTTCGAACCTGATGAGGGGAAGTATGAGCGAGAACCGCACCATCGGTCTGCGCCGCGGTGTCCGCGTCGCGGGCGTCGGCGCTGCCGCGGCCGTGGCCATGGGCCTGTTTTCCACCGGTGCTGCCAACGCCGATACCTTCGTGCCGTTGCCGGACGGCCAGAAGATCGGTACAGGCGTCACCATCAACCGCACGGGCGAGCGCGCCCTGATTTCGCCGTCGCTGAGCGCCAATGGCGCCGGCCGCGTTGTCTGGGTTTCCGGCAACGCCATTGCCGACGTGGCTGTCACTCCGGAAGGAACGGTCGGCCCCTACAACGGCGCGACCAACGCCCCGGGCACCAACAACTCCTCGACCCACGGCGCCTCGGCGCTCACCACCGGCTACATCGTCGGTTGCCAGGTCAGCATCGCCAGCGACGCGATCTCCGCCGGTGTCTCCGGCGGCGTCAGCCTCGACGGTGGCAGCCTCGGCGGTTCGATCGGCCTCAACCTGGGCCCCGGTGAAGTCAAGTTCGTTTCGATCGACTCGAAGGACATCCTGAAGCCGGGCGTCTACTCGGTCGAGTACCAGGATGCGGAAATCGAGATCCAGGGCTGCGCGGGCTACGCCCAGGCGCGTTCCTACACCGTCGTCGAGATCGTCGGCGACCACTACTCGAAGACCACCCTCTATGGGCAGCCGTTCAGCATCGGCTGACATCGGTCGAATCACACGAACATTCTTCTCGCGGAAGCGAACTCAACCCCTGAGGGAAAAACATGATCAACCGTAAGAACGTGGCGCGGGTGGCCGGTGTCGGTGCTGCTGCCACCATCGCCATGGGCCTGTTCTCCACCGGCGCGGCGAATGCCGATACCTTCGTGCCGCTGCCGGGTGGCGAAATCTCCAAGACACTGTCCGATGGCACCGTCGTGACGGTCCGCCTGGTCGGTGAGTCTGCCAACATCAACCCGTCCATGGGCTCCACCCCGGTGCACCGCAATGCGTGGGTCTCCGGTAGCGCTCAGGTCGAGGTGTCCGGCGATGGCAGCGGGTCTATCTTCCCGGGCTACACCGTCGGCTGCCAGGTGAACATCGCGGGCGGCGGCGCCTCCGCTGGTGTCGAAGGCACGGCCGACTGGAGCGGCGACACCGTCAAGGGCGGCGTCGGTGCCAACAGTGGCGGCAACCTGACCCTCGGCCCCGGCCAGTCGCAGTCGTTCTACATTCTCGACCTGGAACAGGCCGACGACTTCGGCAGCGAGGTGCACAAGAAGCGCAACAAGTTCAAGGGCGGCAGCGGCTCGGTCACCTGGGCCGACTCGACCATCGGCCTGACCGGCTGTGGTGGCTACGCCCAGGCGCGCGCGTTCGTCAGCGTCGAGGTCGAGACCGACAATGTCATCACCTGGGTGACGTTGTGGGGCAAGCCTTTCAGCCTCGGCTGAGTCTTCGCGGGTAGCTGACCCGCTGCACACGAAACGGGCCCGTTGCATTCGCAACGGGCCCGTTTCGTGTGCAGACCCTTTGGTGCCCAACATGATCGCCGATCGTATCGGGCAACGGACCGGTGCGGCGTCACTTGGGCGAATTTCCTGAGAGAAATGACGGAAACAAATAACATTGGAACCCCAAGATCGTTCATCAACGAGATGGTCGGCAGTTCCCATGGTGGACAGTCCAATCCGCCACGCTCGGCTGACCTGAAAGGGAGTTTTTCGGCCTCGGCAAACCCCGAGACCGACCGCTAGAACCTGATGAGGGGAAGTATGAGTAACAACCACCCCGCCCTGTTGCGACGCGGTGTCCGTATAGCGGGCGCCGCCGCCACCGCAACTGTGGCTATGGGACTCTTGTCGAGCGGCGCTGCCAACGCCGATACTTTTGTGCCGTTGCCGGACGGCCAGAAGTTCGGTCCAGGCGTGACTATCAGGCACACTGCCGAGCGCGCGCTCATTTCACCATCGTTGGCCGCCAACGGCGCTGGTCGCGTCGTCTGGGTATCGGGCAACGCCATCGCCGATATCTCGGTGACCCCGGAGGGGGAGGTTGGCCCCACCAATGGCGCAACCAACGCTCCGGGCACCAATAACTCCTCGACACATGGTGTTTCGGCACTCACCACCGGATACATCGTCGGCTGCCAGGTCAGCATCGCCGACAACGCGATTTCCGCGGGTCTCTCGGGCGGCGTCAGCCTCGACGGTGGCAGTCTGGGCGGTTCGATCGGCCTCAATCTCGGCCCCGGTGATGTCAAGTTCGTTTCGATCGATTCGAAGGACGTTCTCAAACCAGGCGTCTATTCAGTCGAGTATCAGGATGCCGAAATCGAGATCCAGGGCTGTGCGGGTTATGCGCAAGCGCGTTCCTACACAGTCGTGGAGATCATCGGTGACCACTACTCGAAGACCACCCTCTATGGTGCGCCGTTCAGCATCGGCTGACGTCTGTCGAATCCAACGAAAACTCTTCTCGCTGAAGCGAACTCAAACCTCGAGGGAAACCAATGATCAACCGTAAAAACATGGCCAAGGTGGCGGGTGTCGGTGCCGCGACAACCATCGCCCTCGGTCTGTTGTCCACCGGAGCGGCGCACGCCGATACCTTCGTTCCGTTGCCGGGAGGTGAGATCTCCAAGACGCTGTCCGACGGCACCGTCGTGACGATCCGCCTGGTCGGCGAATCTGCCAACATCAACCCGTCCATGGGATCTACGCCGCTGCATCGCAATGCGTGGGTCTCCGGTAGCGCCCAGGTCGAGGTGTCCGATGATGCCGGCGGCAAGATCTTCCCGGGCTACACCGTCGGCTGTCAGGTGAACATCGCGGGCGGCGGCGTCAGCGGTGGTGTCGAAGGCACGGCCGACTGGAGCGGAGACACCGTCAAGGGCGGCGTCGGTGCCAACAGTGGCGGCAACCTGACCCTCGGCCCCGGCCAGTCGCAGTCGTTCTACGTCCTGGACCAGGAAGTGGCCGACGACTTCGGCAACGAGTCGCACAAGAAGCGCAATCGCTTCAAGGGCGGCAGCGGCTCGGTCACCTGGGCCGACGAGACCATCGGCCTGAACGGCTGTGCCGGTTACGCGCAGGCGCGGTCGTTCATCAGCGTCGAGGTCGAGACCGACAGTGTCGTCACCTGGTTGACGTTGTGGGGCAAGCCGTTCAGCCTCGGCTGAACATGGGAGTCACCAACTCCGCACACACGAACGGGCCCGTCGCCACGGTGAATTCAAGGGGTCGTCGCAACACTGCCTGCTTTTAGCGGGTAAGTAGATCACGCAGACGCTCGGCTGGGGTTTCCCAGTCGAGCGTTTTGCGTGGACGATCGTTGAGTTGGTGAGCGACGTGT
>NZ_JBKOQN010000032.1:0-86770 GCF_046764895.1 Nocardia sp. CWNU-33
CGCTAATCCGAAATACCGGAGACCTCACCCATATGCCAACGCGGGCAACAGCTTCCATCGAGCACGCTGATGGGGTGGCACCGCTGCGCGGAGCCACCCCATTCACTCACTTCGAGACAGAACCTAGCGTGCGAGTCTGGGCCGCGGGCCGCCCGCGATCGGCACTCCGGTACGTCTGGTCTGGGCCAGCGACGCAGACGAGTCGGCGCTACGCGCGGCGGTCTGCGGAATGGCGGGCGGCACCTCGGGCGTCGAGGGGTCCGCTGGCGGTCGGTAGCCGACGAGTGTTGCGGTGCCCCACACGTAGGGGTCTGCCTGCGCGCTGCCAAATGGCGACCAGGCCAGGCGGATCTGGCCGGTCTTGTCGTCGGTGTCGGAGTCGTAGACGAGGATGTTCATCGCGAACTTGGTGGGATCGACCGCTGCGGGAAGCCCGTTGAGCGGGATCTTCACCTCGATCGAGTACCCCCGGTACGGCTCGGTGACCATCGCGGCCACCTGCATCCCCGGCACCGCCTCGCCCGCCACACCCTGATGATTGTCGGCGTCGCGCTCGGCAGCTGGGCCACCTCGGCCTGCCGTGTACGGCAGGATGCCGGTCTTGAGGGTGGTCGAGGTGTCGTCGGAGTCGCCGCGTGGGTCGAGGGCGATCTCGATCGAGTCGGTGCGCCAATGCCGCTTGATGTCGTCGGCCGCCAGTTCGGCGCCCTTTCGGTCGTCGGTGACGTTGACCAGCACGTACAGGTCGTCGTCGTGCCTGACCAGCTTCGCTGTCGCCGCGCATCCGCCGCCACCCTCCCAGACGGCGAGCGGCAGTTCCGGCCCCGGATACTCCCCGGGTCCCTCGACGCCGTTGAGGACAGGCGCAGCCGCAACGGCCGGGATCGTGGTGCTCGGATTCGGTGGATAGTTCGGCTGGACCCGGTTGGCCAACCACGGCAACCCGACGCGGTCCGCCCAGTCACGGAACTCGGCGTACAGCGGCTTCAGTCCGGTTTGCCGGTGCACGGCCGCCTGGACGAACCGACCGTCCGCGGCCAGCACGGTGAACCAATCGGAACCGAGCTGCCCTGGGTCCGACGACACTTGCGCAGGCTTCGCGGCGAAACCCTGTGTCAGATAAAGCCGAGTCGCGTCGCGCTCGACCTGCGCCCAAGTCGTGTTGTGTTCGTGCGAGCGAGTGCCGGACCACACGCCGATGACCGGCAAACCGGTGTCGGGATCGGTGCGTCGCTGTTTGGGTGCGTCTGGCCCGAGCAACGAATCGAACTCGTAGTTCTGGGCAAGAAGCCTGCTGGGATGCCACGGCGTCAGCCCTTCATCGGTGATCTGCTCGGGATACGCCAGTGGATCCCCTGCCAGTCGGAACGCCTCGATGCCGAGACGTGCCGAGAGTTGGTGGCCGCCATGCTGGTTGAACGGCCGGGGGTCCATCACCACGATCGTGTGCGGCGTGGTCAGCCGCACCAGCCGCACCAGTCTGGCCATGGTGTCCTGCTCGCTCCAAATGCGCGCGGTCAGCGGCGCGGAGAGGGTGTACCAGAAGTCCGGCTTGTCGAGGTAGTAGATGTTCTCGACCCCGGCCAAGGCGGTCGCCTTGCGTTCCTCCATCTCCCGGATCAGACCCAACTCCGGCCCTTCCTCCAGTCCGACGGCATTGCCGCCACCCTCGCCACGCGTGACGGTGACGACGCCGATGCTCCAGCCCAAGTCTTCGTGCCACTGTCCGAAGGTGGACAGGTTGCTCGATTCATCGTCCGGATGTGCACCGACGAACAACACGTCGGTATGAGCCGGATCCCGCGCCGCGTCCACCGTGTTCCGCTGAACGTCCCGCCCAACGCTGTTCGAGGAAGTGTCCCCTACCAGCCAGGTCGCGGCCAGGGCCGAGGCAAGGACAGCACGCCGACTCAGCCTGCCCCCGAAGCCGCCCGCTCCCCCCTGCGCCATCCAACCCTCCAGTCGTCCCACATACCTTGTCGCACATCGGTTGCCGTCGAATCACAGAACAAGTGATCAAGGGCCGCAATCCACCATCGTGCCCCAAGCCTGATCATGCAGCAGACCGGGCGGTGTGCGGCTCCCGTACAGCGGATTCAGGTTATCCCCCTTGCACGGCGCGAGGCGTCGGCCCACCCCGCTCGAGGGCTCACGATCGGTGGTCGTGAGCCGGACGCCAGCGTATTCGGCGATGTGCACTGGTGATTACCCTTACACTCGGTGCGGGCCGAAAATCGTTGCGGGACCGATTTCAGGAGGCACCATGAGCAGAGCTCTCATCATCGTCGACGTACAGAACGACTTCTGCGAGGGCGGTTCGGTGGCCGTCGCAGGCGGGGCCGTGTTGGCCGAACGGATCAGCGAGTATCTGCGCGTCAGCGACTACGCCGCGATCACCGCCACCCGCGACTACCACATCGACCCCGGTGCGCACTTCTCCGACAACCCGAACTTCGTCGACACGTGGCCGCCACACTGCCGAGCCGCCACCCCCGGTGCCGACTTCCACCCGAACCTGAACACCGCGCCGATCGACGAGGTCTTCTTCAAAGGCGCCTACGCCGCCGCCTATTCCGGGTTCGAAGGCGCCACCAAAGACGGCACGGGCCTCGCGGACTGGTTACGCAACAAGGGAATCGACACTGTGGATGTCTGCGGCATCGCCACCGACCACTGCGTTCGCGCCACCGCCTTGGATGCCCGCGTCGCCGGGTTCGACACCCGGGTGCTCCTGGGCCTGTCCGCCGGCGTCTCCCCCGCCAGCATCGATCGGGCCCTGGACGAACTTCGTGAGGCGGGCGTAAAGATCGCCGTAGACATCGAGAGTTGATTGGGACACCCCGGGTGACCGGGCGCGCCACCGGGACGCGGTACGGGCACGTTGGGACGTAATGCCACGCGTACAGGCACCCGGAATTCGAGCACGCGAACCTGGTCATCACGTCATCCGCCGACGGCGGTGGGGTGGGCGTAGCGGCTCCGCGAAACCGGCAGGCCGCAATCGGACCAGCACAAGAACGCTGCCGCACCCTCGCCGATCTCATTGCGCGCTTTCGCGGACATGCGTTCACGACCGGGGAAGACCGCTGCGAGGAATCGATGGACCAGCCGACGATCTTGCGGGAGAACAACGTCGAGCCCGTCCTAGAAGGGTCGCGCAGAGGTCCCTGGAAACAGCGATTTTCGACGGTTTGATCTACACCGGTTCGGTGCTGAGCTACTGGAGCTCACGGCAACGGAGCCACCGAACCTATCGCGCAGTCGCGCGGACAAAGTCGACAACAACTGCGGCGAGTTCTTCGCCCTTGTCCTCTTGGAGGAAGTGCGCTGCGGAGGTGATGGTGACCGGTGGATGTCCGGCGGCACCAGGGATTTTCGAGCACAACACCTTATCTCCGCCGCGGGTGATCGGATCAGAGTCCGAGAAAGCACACAGGAACGGACGCTCGAAGGTCTCCAAGGCAGCCCACGCGGCCCGGTTGGCGGGCGCAGCAGGATCCTCCGGACTGACCGGAACCAGTAGCGGGAACTGGCGGGCGCCCTGCTTGTAAGTGTCGTCAGGGAACGGAGCATCGTATGCGGCGATCACCTCGGGGGTGAGGTCGGTCAGGCAGGCACCGTTGACGATCTTCCCGGCTTGAAAGTTGGGCGTCTCCTGACTGAAGCGACGCCAAGCCAGGAACGCATCGCCGGGATGGCGGTCACCTGTCGGCAGAAACGTGTTCGCGGCGACGACCCTTGCGAAACGTTCGGAATATTCACCGACCAGACGCAGACCGATCAATCCACCCCAGTCCTGGCACACCAGGGTGATCCCGTCGAGGCCGATCGCCTCGACCGCAGCCCAGGTCCACTCGACGTGAGCCTGGTAGGTGTAGGCGTCACGGTCGGCCGGCTTGTCGCTGCGGCCGAAACCGACCAGGTCGATCGCGATCGCGCGCAGGCCGGCCGCCACCAGGACCGGGATCATCCGCCGGTACAGGTACGACCAGGACGGTTCGCCGTGCAGCAGCAGCACGACCTCCCCATCGGGCGGGCCTTCGTCCAGGTAGTGCACCCGCAGCATGGTCCCGTCACCGGCCGCCACCTCGACGTAGTGCGGTTCGAACGGGAAGCCGGGTAGCCCTGCGAACCGCTCGTCGGGCGTCCTCAATATCCGCATGGCCCAATCCTTTTCGCCGAGAAGTGCTAGCTGCCGTTGCTGTAGACCCGACTCGGTTCGACAAGAACTACGGCGCGACGTTCCGCTGCCATCACCCGGTCGTACTCGTCCCAGTCGTCGTGCTCACCACCGGCGGCCGTGAACACATCGCGCAGAAGCAGGCGCACCCCCTCGGCGTCGATCCATGGCTCAGGATCGTCGGGACCGACGATCTGGGCGCTGCCCTCGACCGTTGCCCATGCCCAGCCTCGCCGAAAGGTAGTGGTTACCTGCGGTCGGACACGGAGATTGGCGAGTTTCACCTTGCCGTAGGTAACGAAGCCCAGGACCGGCTCGCCCGACACCGGATGAACAAGCAGCCCGACATTGACCACCGTGGACTGGATGGTGTCGTCGGATCGGAGGGTCGAGACGACGGCGAGCCCGTTCTCATCACGCGCGAGCTCCGCCGCCTGTGCCAGTGTGGTCATCACATCTCCCATGGTTGTGCCCACCAGATCGTCGCATGCTCCGTTGCGCGCTCGCCAGAACAACGCTCCGGCCGTATCCCAGCCCGGCTGCCGCTCCCGCCGCGAGCCGGCCTCCTCATCACCAGGCGATGGCGTGGGCAAAGCCGGAACGAGAGCGAAACGACCGGGGCATCCCGGCGGCATCATCGCGGCCGCGAACTGCTCGACGGAGTCTTCGATGTCGCTCACCACCGAAGACTCCGCCCCTTTCGTCTTCGCTGCCCCGCGCCAGCCGCGCGATCGATAACCGTCCGGCTATCGTCCCGGTGGGGTGGTCCGGCGCCGCCAGAGCATCAGGCCGCCGAAGACCAGGCCCAGCACGGCGACCCCGCCCACGATGATCATCGCCGAGCCGGTGGTGGAGATCCCACTTGTGCGCGGGACTTCGCATCCACCCCGAACCCGATCGCGTGGATCACGACCTTGACCCCTTGTTGATTCAACTCGCGCGCCACCTCACACGGATCCGGTGGCGCACAAGTGTCTTCACCATCGGAGACCAATACGATCGACCGCGGACCCGACTGTGGCAACGCCTCTGCGGTCTTGCGCAGTGCGGCGCCGATGGGTGTATAGCCACTCGCCTCGATCCCGTCCACCGCGGATGTCAACGCACCCCTGTCGATGGTCTCGGCACCCCGTAGGAACCGCACGTCCCGACACCCGGTCGCCTTCTCCGCATCCGACGAACGTCCCATACACGGTCAAACCGACCTTCGACTCGGCCGGCGCCACACCCACGAAGGTCCGCACCGCCGTCTTGGCCGCGTCCATCTTCGACCCACCACCGGGATCCGCCGCTTTCATCGACCCCGACCCGTCCAACACCAGCATCGTCGGGGCATACGCCGGCTCCCCTCCTGAGCCTGCACCGGGAACGCGACCGACGACATGCCGACAACCCCGGCAGCGATCAGCAGCAACTTCGCGAATCTCGACATAATCTCCAACGCCCGTGTTCGAACAAGATCAGTCGACCTTACGCACGCGAACCGGGAAAGCCAGTCACTTGTCATGAAGGTTGCAGATCGACAGGGCCAGGGTCAGCGGGGAATCTCGGCTCATCCCGAACTGCCCGAACGTTCCCAACGGGTATTGACAGCGATACTCGCCGGTGCAGAACGTGGTGGTCATTTCCCCGTCCGGACACGGCCACGCCCACGGGCGGTTTGGCAAAACCGTTCGTGTGGCCGTGAGATTGAGACCCAGCCCGATTTTCGGCGAATGCTACGGCGCCCCGAGGCCGACGCCGCCCGAAGCGAGCGCGGCCATTATGAGCCGGGGCGGGCCGCCTGATGGCGTGCCGCATCGTACTGCTCGAAATATGCCTCGCCGACGACGAACATTCCGCGTTGCGGCAGCCAGAAGTCGCCCAACCTCGCCTGCTCGGCCAGCGGCCCCGGAGGACCGATATCGATGCCATCGATCCGTGCCCTACTGCTCTCGACGGTCCACAGCATCCGCGGATTGGCCCGGAACCATTGACCGTTCGGGGAAGTGCCACTGAGCCGCACCCGCCCGACGCCCAGCGCCGGACCCGCAACCCGCGACATCAGCGACAGGACGGCAGGGCTTCGCCACAAAGCTGCAGGCAGCATGCGACCGAGACCCGTCATTGCCGCCGTCGCCGCCGATCGTCCCAGCTCGAGATCCCACATGAGCCTGTCGGGCACCTCCACGGTGAACGCGGACGGACCCGTCCAGGTTATCGAGATGTGTTCAACCCGTGCGTCTTCGAGTGCCGAGCCGAAATAGCGGGCGCAGCTGGCCTCCGGGGAAAGACTGCTGTAGATCACCCATTCACCGGCCGGGTCTCGATGCCACACCGAGTCGTACCCGGCACCGAGCGAGCTGGCAGGGAAATGCCGCATCGCCAAGTAGTGGCCGCTGGTGAATGGCATCCCCATCAACCCGTAGCCGGAAAATCGCTCCTGATCCTCACCCGATGGGAGCGCTTTGTCGATTTCTGCGATCGATCGTGGGCTGTCGGTCATCGCCAGCCTCCTCGAGGAGTGGACCTGTACCGGTTATCTTACGTGGAGCGAAGGGCGGCCGACCGACGCACAAACATCCTGCGATTCGATGCCATTCCGACGTGCTGGCCGGGTGCTCACGGTGTCCGGACCGGCCGCGATGACACAGTTACTCACGCGATCGGTTCCTACACCGCATCCGCCCCGGCGACGGAGCGATGAGCGAGATGATGTTGGCCGCCACCCGCCACGAGCGGCTGCGAATCGAGTTGGGTCACCCAAGTGCGTGCCGCGATGACCGGATGGTTTCGCGAGCAATTCTCGACCGGCGCCCCGAGGCCAGCGCGGCAGTGGTGCTGGCGCTCGTCGAACCGGTGCGCGCGCCGATCCGGCTCTACCGAGCCGGGCTCGGGTTCGTATTCGGCGCGCGAAATGCTGATGCTGCAACACATCGGGCGCAAATCCGGCGAACGCCGATTCGTCGTACTCGAGGTCGTCGACCAGCCCGCGCCGGTTTCGATTCGCTGATCTGTCCCTGCGAACCCCGCGCGCAGCCAGTCATAGCGACGAAACCTCCGCCGCTTTGTTAGCGTTCCGCCATGCCAGGCAGCGGTGACTTCCGTCCGTTCCGAGAAGTACTCGCTGAACTGGATGCGGCGTTCGCGCAGGCGAAGCGACCGACACGCATCGACGCCTGTCCCTGCTGCACCACGGCCGAAGAAGTCGCCGTCCTGCTGAGCAAACCACGAAGGATGCTGGGCGCTGACGATCTCCAGCACTACGCGACCAGTTCGATGACGACGATGGGGTCGGCCGCGGACCTGCGGTACTTCACGCCGCGCATTCTGGAGCTGTGCCACACCGGCGCACTGAATTGGCCCGATATCGAGATCGTGTACGACCACCTGCGTCGCGCCGACTGGAAATCATGGCCGGAGGCGGGCGTCATAACCGAACTGATGGACGCACTGTGGGACGATGTTCTCACCGAATACCCGGCATTCGAGGATCCCGCAGCGTTGTTGTGCGCGTTGGGAAGAGCAGCCGACAGCGTCGCCCCATATCTGACGAGCTGGTCGCGGCTGGAGACTTCCGCAGCCATTCATCACCTGCGTGACTTCCTCATCGACGACGTCGCTCTTCGGCACGGCGCACTGGTACCGACCAATGCCTTCTGGGACCCCACCGGCAACCCGCACAGCGAGGTTGTCCGGTGGCTCAACAGCAAGGGAACCCGCCAAGCTATAGACCGAGCGTTCACCCGTACAACAGACGCTGAGCTGCTGGAGTTGCTCGCCGAATCCCACGATGTGCTGACAGTTGTGGACGCAGATTCACGGCCCAAGCCGGGTCGACCGTCCGGCTGAGCCGACCCCGAAGCTGGTGATGCCAGCAGGCGACCAACCCACGCCGATGACAGGCCGACCGATAACCATCTCCGCCAAGAGGCCGATCTTCGTCGAGCCACAGGTGGCAGCGCGCCTTGAACATGGAAGCGCACGGTTTGCCCACGCCATGGGCGTGATCAGCTACCGAGTCGCTGGCCGCGCCTCGTCCTGACCAGGCCGGGCTCTGAACTTTACTTTCCTTTCGGAGGAACTACTTCCTTTTTATTTGCTCCCGGGGGTAGCCTCCCAGTTGCAGCTGCCGCTATCGAAGCACTCTGCTGGCATTGGAGTTCGTGTGCTGGAAATTCATCACTTCAGCTATGGATTGGTCACGCCCGTCCTCGCTTACGTCATGTCGGTCGTCGGTTCACTGCTGGGCCTGCGATGCGTGGCCCGGTCCCGGATCGGCGCCGGACACCCGGGCTGGCTTGTTGCCGCGGCGGTCGCGCTCGGCGGCACCGGGATCTGGGTCATGCATTTCATCGCGATGCTCGGCTTCTCGATCAACGGAGCGTCGATCCGGTACAACGTGCCGATCACATTGCTCAGTGCGATCATCGCGATGGCGGTGGTGTGGATCGGGCTGTCGATCGTGAACCGGCGGCCCAAAAGGGCGTCCGCACTGTTGGGCGGTGGCACGGTTACCGGCCTAGGTGTGGGGACTATGCACTACTCGGGCATGTACGCGATGAATTCCGACGCAATCATCGACTACGACATGCGAATAGTGGCGCTGTCGATCGTCATCGCGGTGGTCGCGGCGACCGCGGCGCTGTGGTTCACCCTGCACGTGCGCGGTTTGTTCGCCACCGGCGGCGCGGCCCTGATCATGGGGGTGGCGGTGTGCGGTATGCACTACACCGGCATGGCCGCCATGCGCGCACACCATGCGATGCACCTGCCCCCGCCCTCGGGCGCCGGAGCAATGCAGCTGCTGACCCCACTGATCACCATCGTCAGCATCGTGGCAATGGGACTTCTCCTCCACCTCGGCGTCACCAATGTGGGCGAATTCGGCGAGACAGCGGACGACACGGCGCCCCATGGCTACTGGCCGACCCGCTGAGCATGTGCCCAGCCGCTCCACCCGGCCCAATATCCGTCTGCCGACCCCGCGGACCCTCGCCCGGCCCGACGGGGCGCCATTCGTGCGCTGCGATCAGGAGTTTCCGGCGATGATCACTTCGGGGATGCCGGTGCCGAGGGCTACGGCTACGCAGGTCGGCGCAGCTGCGTGTGCCGGATCCAGCACGGTGAGCAGCAGTTGCTGCACGAACGGGTCGTAGACCATATGGAAATGACCGGTCAGGTCCGCGGGACACAGATCCTGTAGGGCGATATTGCGCGCGCCGGGACCGTGCAGCGCAATGTTCTCGAAGGGCTGGATCATCTCGTCGACCCGACTGCCGATGGTGGTGTACTGCACCCCGGGGACCGTGTCACCGCCGGCATTGAGTTCGATCATGAGCGGCGAACCCTGCGCCTGCTGCACCGCCGCCAGCGAAGTCACCAGCTGAAATGCCTGCAGCGCGCCGGGAATCGCCTGCGCGACCGGCACCAGTCCGTACATCACCCCGCCATAGCTCGGGGACGCGATGCCGACCCACTGGACGACCTTGGGTGCGCCGCCGAGCTTGTTGATGTAGAGGCGAGTCACGTTGGCGCCCTGGGAGAACCCGACGAGATCGACCTGCGTCGCTCCGGTGGCGGCGAGCACGTCGTCGACGAACGCACCGATCTGGTGCGCGCCCAACCACAGATCCTCGGTTCCATAGCTTTCCGCACCCGGCTTGCCGCCGTAGTTGAGCGCGAAAACGCAGAAGCCTGCCGCAGTGAGCTGCGGCGCGATGGCCGACCAGTCGGAGTACGCGGTGGAATCGGTGCCGTGCGCGAGCACCACCGGCCGTGGGTGGGCGGCGGTCGGAGCGCAGCCGAAATCGTTGGTGCCTGCGGGAACCGCGTTCGGGTGCGTCTTCAGATACGTCGCGGCGGCCAGGTGATCCGGTTGCGGCGGAGCGGGTTCGGTGGGCACGTCCGCAGGCCGATAGCCCGCAGGTTCAGCCCCTGCTGTGGTAGGTGCCGCGCCGGAGCCGACGATGACGGCTCCGGCCAGTGCGCTGACGAGCGCGACACGACACAATTGTGAACAACCCCAACCCCACAATCCACCTAACTGTTCCATCTCACAATGATCCACCCGAAAGGGTGGGGAATGCGCGCTGGGAAGAGGTGTTTCACACTTCTGTTAGCTAGCGACGGCTATGACTTCTCAGGGCTTTCATCCTCGGCGAGGATGCGGTATAGCGCCTTGCGCGCCTCGGTGAGCACCTCGGCCGCCTTGGTCGCCTGCGCGGGAGTGCCCGCCGCCGCGACCTGCCCGACAGCACCCATCAACTGGCCGACCAGCCCGCGCAGATCGATGGCCTGTGCGCCGACGCCTTCCTTGATATCTGCCCACGGGTCGCCGAGCTCGTCCCGATTCGCCGTGACGTACTCGGTGCCGGTTTCGGTGAGCTTCGCAGTCTTGCGACCCGCCACCTTCTCGATGAGCACCAGACCCTCGTCCTCGAGCTGCGCAAGCGCGGGGTAGATGGACCCCGGGCTCGGCCGCCAGACGTCGTCGCTGCGCTCCCTGATCTGCTGGATGAGTTCGTATCCGTGCATCGGCCGCTCGGTGAGCAGCAGCAGCACGGCCGCACGCACGTCACCGCGCCGACCTCGGCCACCGCGGCCGCGTCCACGGCCGAAGTGCGGTCCGAAACCGGGGCCGAAGCCCGGACCGAACTCGGGACCGAAGCCGTGCCGCCCACCGCGACGATGCTGATGTCGCTCAGGTCCACACTCTTCTACCCCTGGCCGGTTCCATCGGCCACGCCGTCCGAAATCTCGTTGTTCCCTGCTTTGCATGATTGCCTCCTCAGACTTTCGCGTTCGGTTCATATTATCGACGATATATCGACAATGCATCGCCGACAAGAGTGAGGGCCGACACAAACCAACCGGACGGATAAAACAAGAGGCCGCACACCGATTCGATGCGCAGCCCTGAGACGAGCGGCGTACCGCTCTCCGCCCAACAGTCAGCTCCCCCGGAAGCCCGTCGGAACACGACGTGATAGCCGGATATGACCCCTTGGCCTGATAACAATGTTATCCGCAGTAGATTAACGCAGCTATGGACGGCAGTCGGCGTACAGCAGATCCGGACCCACGTCAAAAAATCATCGAAGCGAGCCTGCGGCTGCTGGAAGAAGGCGGCACCGAGGCGCTACAGGCCCGCCGTATCGGCGCCGAAATCGGCGCCTCGACCATGGCCGTGTACACCCATTTCGGCGGTATGCACCGGCTACTGGAAGCCATCGTCGCAGAAGCACTCGCCCGCTTCAGCGCGGCACTCGAGGCCGCGCCCGCCAGCGACGACCCGGTGGCGGACCTCTTCCGCATGAGCCAAGCCTATCGCCAATACGCGCTGGCAAGTCCGCAGCGCTATCGACTGATGTTCCGGCTGGCCACGCCACCGAAACCGGGCCCGAAGCCGACAGTCTCGGCCGGCCGGGACACACTGCCGGTCGGCGACACCGGTTTCGACGGACTGATTCGAACGGTCGAGCGAATCATCGCCGCCGAGCGGATTCGCGACGGTCCCGCGACCGACGTAGCCGGCCGGGTTTGGGGGTTGACCCATGGCATGGTGATGCTCGAACTCGCCGGCTATCTCGGGCCAGATGGACCGAGCGTCGCCCACGCTCTCGACGCAACGATGCTCGACCTGCTCGTCGGCATGGGCGACGAACGCGATCGCGCGACACGGTCGCGGGCGCGCGCCATCGCGGACATCGAGCACGCGCGCGTCGCCGACGAATGACCCCACCACATCTGAATCATCCAGGCGTAGCCGTGGGCCGGACCGAGATCACGACTGCAGTCCATCGATCCAGCGCTCCAGGCGAAGCCCCTCGGTGCGCATGAGCTCGGGGTCGCGGAAGGTGTTGGTGAGCAACGATATTCCCTGATACGACGCGACCAGGGCAACCGCCAGCTCGCCCGCATCGCTGCGCCCCATCGCTGCGAATTGCCGCTCGACCCAGTCGATCAACGCACGCATATTCGCCGCCGACTCCCGATCGAGGCCGTCGGCGCGCTTGCCGAGCTCGGTGGCCAATGTTCCCGTGGGACAGCCGAACTGAGCGGCCACCTCGCGCTGCTCGACCCAGCCCCGCACCAGCGCCTGTAACCGCTCCCGCGGCTGCTCGTGTTCTTCCAGCACGACGATCAGATCCTGGAGTGACCGCGCGTGCGCGCCGAGCGCTGCCTGGACCAGCTGATCCTTCGTTTTGAAGTAGTAGTACACATTGCCGACCGGCACCTCCGCGGCGGTGGCGATGTCGGCGATCGTCGTCTTCTCGACGCCCTGCCGATGGAACACCTCGGCCGCCGCAGCGGCCAGCCGCTCCCGCTTGCCTGTCATGCGCCCGCCTTCCTCCGAGTTAGTTATTCAACTGACTATAGACAGATTTCGGATTGTAGGCTACGTTTCCGTTAGTCAGTCAACTAACTAAAGAGTCGAAGTGATCGTTGTAACCGGAGCAACCGGCAATGTCGGACGCACCCTCGTACAGACCCTCGCCGCGGCGGGCGAACAGGTGACCGCAGTGTCCCGCGGAACCACGCCGCCGGCACTACCCGACGGCGTACGCCACCAGCGCTCCGATGTGACCGAGCCCGAAACCCTCGCCCCCGCGTTCGCAGGCGCGAAGGCGCTCTTTCTGCACGACACCGGGACCAGCGCCCATCTGATGAACCCGCGGGCCATTCTCGAACTCGCGAAATCCGCCGGAATCCAGCGGGTTGTGCAGCTGTCCTCGCAAGGCGTCGCCACCCGACCGGAGTCGCCTTCGCACGGGCAGTTGGGACGATCGATCGAGGAAGCTGTGCTGGAGTCAGGGCTGGAGTGGACGATCCTGCGGCCCGGCGCCTTCGCCTCCAATGCGTACGCCTGGGTCGAGTCGGCCCGCACCCAGCGCACGGTCGCGGCGCCTTTCGGCGATGTCGGCCTGCCGGTCATCGATCCGGCCGACATTGCCGAAGTTGCCGCGGCAGCTTTGCGTGAGGACGGCCACACCGGGCAGATCTATACGTTGACCGGTCCCGCCCTCAGCACACCGCGCCAGCGGGCCGATGACCTCGGTGCCGCACTCGGCGAGCCGATCCGTTTCGTCGAGCAGACCCGCGAGGAGGCGCGCGCACAGATGGCGCAGTTCATGCCGGAACCGGTCGTCGAGACCACGCTGGCCATCATCGGCGCACCCACTTCGGCGGAGCAGCAGGTGTCCCCGGACGTCGCAAAGGTGCTCGGGCGCGCACCGCACAGCTTCGCGGACTGGGCTCGGCGAAACATGGTCGCGTTCAAGTAGTCCGGCTTGTTGACAACGTTCGAGGGCGAACGCTGTCAACTCGGTCGTAGGGCAGTGCGAATAAACTGCTCACCCTTGCGATCCCGGACATCGACGGCAAGGGCGATCAACTTCTCGTCGACTTCCTCGATCGCGAACGGCTTCTTGTCGGCGACAGCGCGTCTGCGGGCCCGCAGCAGGGCGCTGACATCGTCACCGACTCCGGGCATGCCATCGATCCAGCGGGAGAATTCCGCGCCGAAGGGATCGTCGCGATCCAGCCAGGGATAGCCGTGCTTGCGGAAGGCCGCCGCGATGTCGCGGCGGCTGAGGTCGGATGCACCGAAACGAGCCAGCCGCAACCGGTTTCGGTCGACGAGGACCAGGTCGGCGCCCTCGCGGAACACAGCGTCGACCTCGGCGCGTGGCACGTATCCATTGCCCAAGTTCCGGCAAACTTCGGCTACACCACTACGACGAGGAACAGTAAGACGCGGCGACAGCGGCGACCGGCAGACCGGGCGGCACAGCGCACGACTGCCGGCGGGCCAGCGCAGATGCCGACGGCAGGCGGCAGGCGGCGGTCAGAAGACTCCGGCGGTGCCGGAATGCAGTTCGCAACAGCCGACTCGCGCCTGGTCGGCCACGGTCAGCCGATGTCGACCGGATCTATTTGGACGCGAAGAGGTGCGTCGGATCGATGGGTGCTGCGGACTGCCTGGGCGGCGGTAAGAGCTCGAGACAGCGCAGCACCGGCAGTGCGATCGACGCGCAGGAGCATGCGTTCGACTTCGACGGGGCTGTCACCGGCAAAGGGTTTGCGGGCGCCGGGTGGGAGGGGGACGGGGCCGAGGACATCGACGCCTTCGGGAAGGTTTGCGGCAGCGAGCAATTCGGCGACCGCATCAGCGGAGCCGTCGACGGCGGCCATGCGGACCGCAGGCGGGAAGCCGACCTCGAGGCGACCGGCCACCTCGGCGTGCGCATGGCCGACCGGATCCCAGCGCAACAGCGCTTGCACGGTGGGAATCGACGGATCGGCCATCACGATGACCTGACCGTGCGCGCGAACCAAGGTGGCCGCCGACATCCATCGCCGAAGCGTATCCTCGGCGGCGCGCAAGTCCGCCCGGCTCAGCAGCGCCCAGCCGTCCAGCAGCAGCGCGACGCCGTAACCGCCGGGCAGCACCGGTTCGGCGCCAACCGTCGCGACCACGACCTGCGGGCCCGGTTCGACGGTGTCCAGCATCGCGCCGCCGCTGGAACCGCGAATCGGCACACCGGGAAAGGCGCGACCGAGCTCTTCCGCGGTGCGTAAGGCCCCGATGACGACCGCACGTAAGGCCCGCGACCCACAGCTCGCACAGCGGAAGGCCGCCTCGACGATGCCGCACCAGCGGCAGCTCGGACTGTGCGCGACGTCGTCGTGGTGCGAGCGAACCTCCGGCAGCGCAAGTGGCCCATTGCAGTGCCGACAGCGCGCGGGCGTCCGGCATTTCGCGCAGGCCAGCGACGGCACATAGCCGCGCCGTGGCACCTGCACCAATACCGCCGCACCTTCTTTCAACGCCGACCGCGCGGCCGCGAACCCCACTCCGGGGATGCGTACAGCGCGCGCAATCGGGTCGCGCTCCAACGCCATGTCGGTGTCCCCCGGTGCGCTGATCCGCGGCGAGAACTTCCGCACCACCCCGCGGTCGGCGACCAGATCGTGCGCCCATCCCGAATCGACAACGGCCTGTATCTCCGCTGTCCGCGCGAACCCCGCTGCGATGAAGGCCGCACCTGTCTCGTGCGCGCGCAGCATCGCGACTTCGCGCGCATGGGGATACGGCGCTCGCTGCTCGGCATAGGTGTCGTCGCCGTCGTCCCAGATCGCGATCAGGCCCAGCTCCGTCGCCGGCGCGAACACCACACTCCGTGTTCCGACCACCACCCGTGCTGTCCCGCGCAACGCCGCAAGCCATCGCCGATACCGGGCTGCGGGCCCCAGCCCAGCCGCCAATCCGACCGCCGAATCCCCCACCAGCCGAACACATTCCGCCAGCACCCGATCGAGATCTCGCTGATCGGGCACCATCAGAATCGCACTGCGCCCCCGCCTGACAACCACCGCAGCCAACTCCGCCAACCGCCGCGCCCAATCCTCCCCCGGCAACGCCTGCCACGCCGCCCGCGGCCCCCTCCCCTGCCCCAGTGCGTCCAGGAACGCGGTCCCATGGATGTACCGGTCCCACGGCGTCGGATCGACAGTGCGCTCGGCGCTGAAGTCCACGGCCACAGTGGGCGACGATTTCCCGACGCGATCGCCGTGACGAGCAGATCCCGGCGCACGATCGACACCCGAATCCACCTCGGCCACAGCCGGATCGATGGACAGCACCCGCGCAGACGCCGCAGGAACACCAGAGATAGACGATTTCCCGACAGCATCACCGCCACCACCGGACGCCGACGCGCCGTCGACACCCGAATCCACCTCGACCAGCCCGATGGAAACGGGGTCAGGTGTGTCACGATGCGGCGACCGGAGGCTGGATATCTGCTCCGTCGCACCGTCGGCTCCGGCAGTCTCATCGCTCGGGCCGGCCGGAGCACCTGGTGGACGCGAATCCGACACGGAGGCAACAGAATCGATGTTGAGGTCATGGCGAGATCCGGAGGCCGAGCTCTCCGTTGCAGCGTCCGCGGGGGAATTGGTTCGTACGGCAGCCGAATCCGCGCCGGGCGGCGTGCTGTCCCCCACTACCGGCGCTACGGTCGGCGCGGACGCGACGGCCATCGCGGATCCACCGACCGAATTCGGGCCATCGCCTGAACCAGATTCGGCTGCATCAGGTTTCGTGGAGGCCGTTGCGTGAGGCGACGCCGAGCGCATGAAGGCTGCGGCCGTCGTGGGGCCACCGCGATCATCGCCCGAAACCAAGTGGGCACCAGCGGCCGCAGCAGGGTCAGCCTTCGGAGCGGGCGCGGCGGAAGCGGTGCCGCCACGTCGACCGGCGGCATCAGCACCCGGCGCATGCTCCGGTTGTACATCGCCGGAGGCGACCGAATCTTCTTGCGCCACTGCCGACTCGGCAGGCTTCTTCGAGCCGGCGGATTCGGTGCGAGCGTGACGGGGCGGGATGGCCAGGCGCAGTACGTCGGCTCGGGTGCCTGCGTAGCGGGCAGCGACGGCGGTGGCGAGCTTCAGGATTTCGGGAGTGAGAACTCGCTCCGGGGAGACGACACGTTCGAGTTTGACGAGCTTGCCGGAATGGTCGCTGCGGGCGAGGCGGGCCAGGAGGTAGCCGTCGACCAGCCGGCCCGCGAAACGGACGCGGACTCGGACGCCGGGTTGGGCGATGGCGTCCAACTCCGGGGGGACGAGGTAGTCGAAGTCACGGTCCAGGTGGGCGGGCGACAGCAGCGGGAGCACCCGTGCGATGGGTGCTCCCGCTGCTGTCGAATCATGTGCCGCCCGTGCCCCCGTGGACGCGGCGTCCGCGGGAGTGGCGGGGTGGTCCGCCGTGGGCTGGTTCACGCGGGCCGGGTCGGCTTACAGGCCGATTGCCGCGCGCAGCTTGTCGGCGCGATCGGTGTGCTCCCACGGCAGGTCGATGTCGGTGCGTCCGAAGTGGCCGTACGCGGCGGTCGGTGCGTAGATCGGGCGCAGCAGGTCGAGGTCGCGAATGATCGCGCCGGGGCGCAGGTCGAAGACCTCGGTGATCGCACTCGAGATGCGAGTCGGGTCGACCTTCTCGGTGCCGAAGGTCTCCACGAACAGACCGACCGGAGCGGCCTTGCCGATGGCGTAGGCGACCTGAACCTCGACGCGGTCGGCCAGTCCGGCCGCGACGACGTTCTTGGCGACCCAGCGCATCGCGTACGCGGCCGAGCGGTCGACCTTCGACGGGTCCTTGCCGGAGAACGCGCCGCCGCCGTGGCGGGCCATGCCGCCATAGGTGTCGACGATGATCTTGCGGCCGGTCAGGCCCGCGTCACCCATCGGGCCCCCGAGCACGAACTTGCCGGTGGGGTTGACCAGCAGCCGGATGTTCGAGGTGTCCAGGCTCGGCAGGTCCAGATCGGCGACCACCGCATCGACGACCTTCTCGCGGATATCGGGCGCGAGCAGGTTGTCCAGATCGATATCCGCGGCGTGCTGGGTGGAGATGACGACCGTGTCCAGGCGAACCGGCCGGTCGCCTTCGTATTCGATGGTGACCTGGGTCTTGCCGTCCGGGCGCAGGTAGGGCAGCACGCCGGACTTGCGGACCTCGGTGAGCCTGCGCGAGAGGCGATGGGCCAGCGCGATCGGCAGCGGCATGAGCTCGGGGGTGTCGGTGTTCGCGTAGCCGAACATCAGCCCCTGATCACCCGCGCCCTGGCGCTCGATCTCGTCGTCGGAACCCGCGGTGCGCGCCTCGTGCGAGGTGTCGACACCCTGCGCGATGTCCGGCGACTGCGCGCCGATGGCGATATTGACGCCACAGGAATTTCCGTCGAAACCCTTTGCGGACGAGTCGTATCCGATTTCCAGGACCTTCTCGCGGACAATGCGCGGAATATCCGCGTAGGCCGACGTGGTGACCTCACCCGCGACGTGGACCTGACCGGTCGTGACGAGAGTTTCCACCGCGACCCGGCTGCGCGGGTCTTCCGCGAGCAACGCGTCGAGAATGGAATCGCTGATGGCATCACAGATCTTGTCCGGATGACCCTCGGTCACGGACTCACTGGTGAATAGCCGGCTGCCGGACGTGCGCACAGTTCTTCCCTCTCCCTCAACGGGTTACTCGTGTCGGTTTGCGACAGTAACGTGCTGCCGCCACCGCGCAACCCTTCATCTCAGACTATTCCAAACCACCGACGCAGTGGCCCGCGGTCAAACGCTGTCTCAGACTATTCGGCGACCGACGCACATTGCCGGATCTTCATCCCGACATTGCGTTGCTCGCCTGAATATCTGCACCGCGACCGACCGGTTGATGGTGGTGATTACCTCCACACCGCAATACTCACGGCGCCGCTACAAGACTTGAACGAATAGTTCGCACCGACGCATCGGCGCACGACGGCTCAGCGCAACAACGGGCCGAGTGCGTCGAGCACCCGGCTCGCCAGCAGCGCCTTCGACCCGTGGTCGAGCGCCTGTTCGGTGCCGTCCGCACCGAGCAGCCAGCCGTCATTGGTGTCGACCTCGAATGCCTTGCCCTCGCCGACCGCGTTCACGACCAGCAGATCGCAACCCTTGCGGGCCAGCTTTGCCCGCGCGTGGGTGAGCACGTCGCCCTGCTCGTCACCGGTCTCGGCGGCGAAGCCGACGATCGCGGTGCCAGGCAACTGGCCGTCGCGGCGCGACTGCACCAGACCGGCGAGAATGTCGTCGGTCTTGGTCAGCGCGATCACATCCGGCTCGCCCGCGCCCTTCTTGATCTTGGCCGCGGCCACGTTGGTCGGCCGGAAATCGGCCACCGCCGCTGCCATGATCACCGCGTCGGCGCCGACCGCGTGCTTGTCCACCGCAGTCCTGAGCTGTTCGGCCGTCGTCACATGTACCAGGTCGACGGCAGCCGGGGCGGCCATCTCGATCGTGTTGCCCGCGATCAGCGTGACGTGAGCGCCGCGCTGAGCAGCGACCCGTGCCAGCGCATAGCCTTGCTTGCCGGAGCTGCGGTTGCCGAGGAAACGCACCGGGTCCAGCGGTTCTCTGGTGCCACCGGCGGTGATAACCACGCGGCGGCCTTCCAGATCACGCGGGATCGCGTCGGCACGCTCGAGCAGCAACGTAGCGAGTCCGAAGATCTCCTCGGGCTCGGGCAACCGTCCTGGTCCGGTGTCGGTGCCGGTGAGGCGGCCCGACGCGGGTTCCATGACGATCGCACCGTGCGCACGCAGCGTCGCGACATTGGCGATGGTGGCCGGATGCTCCCACATCTCGGTGTGCATCGCGGGCGCGAAAACCACCGGACATCGGGCCGTCAGCAGTGTGGCGGTCAACAGGTCGTCGGCGCGGCCGCTCGCGGCACGCGCCATCAGATCGGCGGTTGCCGGGGCGATGACAACGAGGTCCGCCTCCTGGCCGAGCCGTACGTGGGGTACCTCGGGCACGTCCGCGAACACGCCGGTGTGCACCGGGTTCCCGGACAGTGCCTCGAAGGTGGCCTTGCCGACGAATTGCAACGCCGACTCGGTGGGGATCACCCGAACCTGGTGCCCGGTCTCGGTGAACCGGCGCACAATCGAGCAGGCTTTGTAGGCGGCGATCCCTCCGCCGACGCCGACGACGATCCGTGTGGTCACTACGCCTCCGGCCTAGATGTGGTCACTGCGTCCGCTCGAACTACTCGCCTTCGGCGTGCTCGAGCAGATCGGAGTGGATTTCACGCATCGCGACCGACAGCGGCTTCTCCTGCAGACCCGGCTCGACCAGTGGACCGACGTACTCGAGGATGCCGTCGCCGAGCTGGTTGTAGTAGTCGTTGATCTGACGAGCCCGCTTGGCTGCGTAGATGACCAGGGCGTACTTGGACGAGGTGCGCTCCAGCAACTCGTCGATCGGCGGGTTGGTCAGGCCGATCGGAGTGTCGTATGCCGGGGCGGGCTTGATGTCCGTACTGCTCACTAGGGGCGCTCCTGCGGGGGTGGGGGTCACGAACTCGAATTTGTGCTAACAAACAACGATACCAACTGCTCACACGCGCTGGTCACCTCGTCGTTCACGATGACGATGTCGAACTCGTCACAGGCCGCCAATTCGGTCCTGGCGGTTTCCAGCCTGCGCTCGATGACTTCGGGCGATTCGGTGCCGCGCGACCGCAGCCTGGTGACCAATTCGTCCCAGCTGGGCGGGGCGAGGAACACCAGCAGCGCCTCGGGCATGGTCTTGCGTACCGACCGCGCGCCCTCGAGATCGACCTCGACGAGCACGGGAAGTCCGGCGGCCATTGCCTCGCGTACCGGACCCGCCGGGGTACCGGAACGTTGTAATCCTCCGTGGATGTCCGCCCACTCGAGCAGTTCGCCCGCCTCGATCATGGCGTCGAACTCGTCCCGAGTGACGAACCGATAGTCCCGGCCGTCGACCTCCCCGGGCCTTGGGGCCCGGGTCGTTGCCGACACACTGAAGACCAAGTGGGGCAGCCGCTCACGGACGCAGCGCACCACAGTGGACTTACCCACGGCCGAGGGGCCGACCAGTACAACCAGTCGACCCTTCCGCGTGTGTCCGATCACCTTCGTTGTCAGGCGAAGTCGAATCGGGCGAGCAGCGCCTTGCGCTGCCGGTCACCCAGTCCGCGCAAACGCCGGGTGGGGGCGATCTCCAGCTCGCTCATGATCTCTGCCGCCTTGACCTTGCCCACCTTGGGCAGGGCTTCCAGCAGCGCCGACACCTTCATCTTGCCGAGAATCTCATCGGACTCGGCGTCGGTGAGGACCTGCTTCAGGTCGGTGCCACCACGCTTCAGGCGCTCCTTGAGCTCCGCCCGAGCGCGGCGAGCGGCCGCCGCCTTCTCCAAAGCAGCGGCGCGCTGCTCGTCAGTCAGCTGGGGAAGGGCCACGGTTCCTCCGTCTCATCGTTCATTGCATCAACTCCTGCCGGTAACCCGGCAGTCTCAGCGACCGTACCCACGACGTCCGCCGATTGCGAACCCACCCCCCAGGTCAGCGCATGATTCGCCGGTGCCGTAGGGCAGACCCGACCGGATCGACGCGCCCCTTTGTCTGCTGCGCCGATCGTACCGCCGAAACCCCGAAATGCCCCGTATGCAGGGCTTTTTCAGCAGCAAACAGGGTTAGCGGGGGGATTGCGGTGGCACGGCACACCACCCCAGCAACTGGGCAACCGCCCGACCAGGAACTTTCTCGGATTTTTCCGCGTGTCGCGTTGTCTTTCGCGTGTCGGGCACGCGGAACGCGAAGAACGACGGCCACGGACTCCGCCCGTCAACGGCCGAATCGATGCCAGAGCCGCCGATCCACCCGGCCACACCCCTGGTGCCGTTTCACCCCGAAACCGCCGCAGACGGGCGGCCAGCCGGCCACACGGCCCCGCCCCGGCGTCCCTGCCATCAGATCGCCGCGGCGACGGCGGCGAGATATTCGAGGATGGTGCGCACGCGCCAGTGGTGCGCCGCGTCCGGCGGCAGCTGGAGCTCGGTGAAAATGGCATTGATGTGCTTTCCGGGTGATGAACAGCTCGTTGCAGATCGGCGGGTTTGCCGCCATCCGGGTGAGCACATCGCGTGCGCGTTCGGTGCGCCGGTTCAGCCGCGATTCGGCTCGAGCGTGCTTACGATTCGAGGATTTCACCTCCCTCGGAGGTGCGCAGCCTGCGATGCCTGCGAGTTCGCTGCGTTTCGATTCCATGGTCGTTTCCATGTCTTCGACGCCATGAGCACTGCGCCGCCGGGACAGTAGAACCAACCACCCGGTTCGGCCGTCCCGACCACAGCGGCGGAGTGTGTTTTCGCAGGACATCGAGGGAAAACCGCATGGTCGTCGAGCGCGGCCGGGCCCAGCGTCGAACATCATGCAGAAGAAGCCGATTCGAATCGCGGCGGTATCGGGTGCGGTAGTCGTGGCGACGATATCGCCATCTGCGCAGGTCGTGGCGATTTCGCGGGATGATGGCGTGGCCGCTGCCGTAACGCGGGTCGCCGCCGCATCGGCGACGGATGTCGGATTACGGGTGTCGGATGCCGACGGCGTACAGGTGTGTCGGCAAACACAACCGGCCGCACCCGCCGTGGGTAACTCGGGGCGGACAGTCACTTCCGAATCGGCAGCGTCACAAAGACATTCGCCGCTATCGTGGTGCTGCGCCCGGCGGACGACGGTCGAGCGCAGCGCAACGGATCGATCGCCGAAAAGTTGCCCGCGTAGTTTCCGGAGGCGAACCGGCACCACTACCTCATCGAACCGAAGCCCGCAATTCGCAGATGACGGGCAGGCGGCAGCCGCGACGATGTCATCGGCTCGTGCCGCTCGGCGTGGGAACCGATCGATGGATGCGCCATCGAGCCGCCGCGGTCCCGTATAGCTCGGCCCGCGGCGGGCGACCGGTCCGTTAGGCTGCCCGGTCCGTTGTGTTACGCGTGGCTGCCCTCAGCGTTGCGGCGAGGCCGCGAGTATCCGATCAGGCATGTAGGAAGGCGAACTCTTCCTGTAGCTCCGCGAGCTTCGCGCACAGCGCCGAGACGGACGGGCCTGCCGCGAGCACTTCGCGCGAGGCGGTCGGCACGACAGCGCCGAAACCGGCGTCGGACACCAGGGCGCGAATGGAATCCGCGCCCCCGCCCTGCGCCCCGACCCCCGGCATGAGGATCGGCCCGTTGAGCTTGCTCAGGTCCGGGGCCTCGGTGAGGGTGGCACCGACAACGACTCCGACAGAACCGAATTCGGCGCCCGCGTTGCGTTCGGCCGCCGCATCGACCATGGTCTGGGCGATGGTGCGGCCGTCCGCTGCGGTGATGCGCTGCAGTTGCGCGCCCTCGGGATTCGAGGTGGCGGCGAGCACGAAGACACCGCGGTGGTTCTGCTCGGCCAGGCGAAAGGCCGGGTCGAGCGAACCGAATCCGAGATAGGGCGACACTGTCACCGCATCCGAGCCGAGCGGGCCGTTGCCGAGCCAGGCACGGGCATAGGCATCCATGGTGGAGCCGATATCACCACGCTTGGCGTCGGCGAGCACCAATGTTCCGGAAGCGCGCAGCACGCTGATCGTGCGCTCCAGCACCGCGATGCCCCCCGACCCGTAGGCCTCGAAGAATGCCACCTGCGGCTTGACCAGCGCGACACGACCGTCGAAGGCCTCCACGCAGGTCTCGGCGAAGGCTTCGAGGCCGTCGATGTCGTCGGTCAGGCCCCACGCCTCGAGCAGTTGCGGATGCGGGTCGATGCCGACACACAGCGGCCCGAAGTGCCGCATCGCGTGCCGCAGCCGGGCGCCGAACGTCTTCACCGCACCGCCTCCTTCCTCGATCGCGCGTTCCTCAGCCACGAAGCGCCGAATGCAGTTCCTGCAGGGAGCGCACCCCGATGCCACCGTTGATGGTCGCCTCGATGCCCTGCACGGCCGCGGCCGCACCCTGCACCGTGGTGATGCACGGAATGTTCACACCCACCGCGGCGGTGCGGATTTCGTAACCGTCCACGCGCGGACCCGAGTTGCCGTAGGGGGTGTTGAACACCATGTCGACCTCGCCGTCGCGGATCTGCTCCACGATCGACGCGATCGGCACCTCGCCACCGGATTCCGGGTCCGAGTGCTTGCGCACCTGTTCGCACGGAATTCCGTTACGGCGCAGCATTTCCGCCGTGCCCTCGGTGGCCAGGATCCGGAAGCCGAGGTCGTGCAGACGTTTCACCGGGAACACCATGGCCCGTTTGTCGCGGTTGGCGATCGAGACGAACACGGTGCCCTCGGTGGGCAGCGAACCGTAAGCGGCGGCCTGACTCTTGGCGAACGCGGTGCCGAAGTCGGCGTCGATGCCCATGACCTCGCCGGTGGACTTCATCTCCGGGGAGAGCAGCGAATCCACGCCGGTGCCATCGGCCTTGCGGAACCGATGGAACGGCAGCACCGCTTCCTTCACTGCGACCGGCGCGTCCAGCGGGACGTGCCCACCGTCGCCCTCGGCGGGCAGCATGCCTTCCTTGCGGAGTTCGGCGATGGTGGCGCCCATGGTGATCCGGGCCGCAGCCTTGGCCAGCGGCACCGCCGTAGCCTTGGACACGAACGGAACCGTACGGCTGGCACGGGGATTGGCCTCCAGCACGTAGAGCACGTCGTCCTTGAGCGCGTACTGCACGTTGAGCAGGCCCTTGACGCCGATGCCCTTGGCCAGCGCGATGGTGGACCGGCGCACAGCCTCGATATCGCTGCGGCCCAAGGTGATCGGCGGCAGCGCACAGGCGGAGTCGCCGGAGTGGATGCCCGCCTCTTCGATGTGCTCCATCACGCCGCCGAGGTAGACCTCTTCGCCGTCGCACAGTGCGTCGACGTCGATCTCGATCGCGTCTTCCAGGAAGCGGTCGACCAGCACCGGATGCTCGGGACTGAGCTCGGTGGCGCGGGAGATGTAGCCCTCGAGGGACTGCTCGTCGTAGACGATCTCCATGCCGCGCCCGCCGAGCACGTAGGACGGTCGGACCAGCACCGGGTAGCCGATGCTCGCGGCGATCTTTTTGGCCTGCGCGAAGGTCGTCGCGGTGCCGTACTTCGGCGCGGGCAGGCCCGCCGCAACCAGCACGTCACCGAACTCGCCACGGTCCTCGGCCAGGTCGATGGCCGCGGCGCTGGTGCCGACCACCGGGACGCCCGCGTCGGTGAGCCGCTGCGCGAGCCCGAGCGGGGTCTGCCCGCCAAGCTGCACGATAACGCCGGCGACGGTGCCGGATTCGGACTCCGCGTGGAAGACCTCGAGCACATCCTCGAAGGTCAGGGGCTCGAAGTAGAGCCGGTCGGCGGTGTCGTAGTCGGTGGAGACGGTCTCCGGGTTGCAGTTGACCATCACCGTCTCGTACCCGGCCTGCGACAGCGTCTGTGCCGCATGGACACACGAGTAGTCGAACTCGATGCCCTGGCCGATCCGGTTCGGCCCCGAGCCGAGGATGATCACCTTGTCGCGTTCGCGCTGCGGCGCGACCTCGGACTCGGCTGCGGGGTCCAGCTCGTAGGTCGAGTAGTGGTACGGGGTCTTGGCCTCGAATTCGGCGGCGCAGGTGTCGACGGTCTTGAACACCGGCCGGACACCGAGCCGGTGCCGCAGGGTACGCACGCCGGTCTCGCCCGCGAGTTCGGCACGCAGCGCGGAGATCTGGCGGTCGGAAAGGCCGTGGTGCTTGGCGCGACGCAGCAGCGTCTCGTCGAGCACCGGTGCGTCGATGATCTCCTGACGCAATTCGACGAGTCCGGCGACCTCGGCGACGAACCACGGGTCGATGCCGGAGGCCTTCGCGACCTCCTCGATGCTCGCGCCCAGGCGCAGCGCGCGCTCCACCTGGTAGATGCGACCCTCGGTCGGAGTCCGCAGATCTTCGAGGATGGACTCGGTGGCCGCGGCGACCGCTTGCGGGTCGCCGCCATCGGAGGGGGCCCACTTGCCATCTTCTTGGGTCCAGAACCCTGCGGCCTTGGTCTCCAGCGAGCGGAGCACCTTGCCGAGTGCCTCGGAGAAGTTGCGGCCCAACGACATCGCCTCGCCCACCGACTTCATGGTGGTGGTCAGTGTCGCGTCGGCGCCGGGGAACTTCTCGAACGCGAACCGTGGCGCCTTGACGACCACGTAGTCCAGCGTCGGCTCGAAGCAGGCCGGAGTTTCCTTGGTGATGTCGTTGACGATCTCGTCCAAGGTGTAGCCGATGGCCAGCTTGGCGGCGATCTTGGCGATCGGGAAGCCCGTGGCCTTGGAGGCGAGCGCCGAAGAACGCGAGACACGCGGGTTCATCTCGATGACGATGAGGCGGCCGTCGGCGGGGTCCACCGCGAACTGGATATTGCAGCCGCCGGTATCGACGCCGACTTCGCGCAGGATGTCGATGCCGAGGTCGCGCAGCTTCTGGTATTCGCGGTCGGTGAGGGTCATGGCCGGTGCGACGGTGACCGAGTCACCGGTGTGCACGCCCATCGGGTCCACGTTCTCGATCGAGCAGACCACCACGACGTTGTCGCGGCTGTCGCGCATGAGCTCGAGCTCGAATTCCTTCCAGCCGAGAATGGATTCCTCGATGAGCACGTTCGCGGTGGGTGAGGCCGCCAGGCCACCGCCCGCGATGCGGTCGAGATCGTCGTCGTTGTAGGCCATGCCGGAGCCGAGGCCGCCCATCGTGAAGGAGGGGCGAACGACCACCGGGAAACCGAGCTCGGCGACAGTGGCGCGCACCTCGTCCATGGTGTGGCACACCGCGGAGCGAGCGCTCTCGCCGCCGACCTTGGCGACGATGTCCTTGAACTTCTGCCGGTCCTCACCGCGCTGGATGGCGTCGAAGTCGGCGCCGATCAGCTCGACATTGTACTTCTGCAGCACACCGCGTTCGTGTAGGGCGACCGCGGTGTTCAGCGCGGTCTGCCCGCCGAGAGTGGCGAGAATGGCGTCGGGACGCTCCTTTTCGATGACCTTCTCGACGAACTCCGGCGTGATCGGCTCCACGTAGGTGGAATCGGCGAACTCCGGGTCGGTCATGATGGTCGCCGGGTTGGAGTTCACCAGCGATACCCGCAGGCCCTCGGCCCGCAGCACCCGGCACGCCTGGGTGCCGGAATAGTCGAATTCACATGCCTGGCCGATAACGATCGGGCCAGAGCCGATCACCAGGATGTGCTCGAGATCCTTGCGGCGAGGCATCAGGCTCCTTCCATGAGACCGGCGAAACGGTCGAAGAGATAAGCGGCGTCGTGGGGTCCGGCGGCGGCCTCGGGGTGGTACTGCACAGAGAACGCGCGGCCGTCGACCAGGCGAACACCTTCGACAGTGCCGTCATTCGCGCAGACGTGACTGACCTCGGCGCGGCCGAAGGGCGTATCGAACTGCTCCCCCGCCTCACCCTCCAGTGCGAAACCGTGGTTCTGCGCGGTGATGGAGATGCGACCGGTTTCCCGCTCGACGACCGGGACGTTGATGCCACGGTGGCCGAACTTCATCTTGTAGGTCTTGCGTCCGAACGCGCGGCCGAGAATCTGATTGCCGAAGCAGATGCCGAACAGCGGCAGACCTTTTTCCAGCACGCCCTGGGTGATCGCGACCGCACCGTCCTGAGTGGCCGGGTCACCAGGACCGTTGGACAGGAACACGCCGTTCGGGTTCAGCGCCAGAATCTGGTCCAGCGAGGTGGTCGAGGGCACCACGTGCACCCGCATCCCGCGCTCGGCGAACATCCGCGGGGTGTTGGTCTTGATGCCGAGATCGACCGCGACGACCGTGAAGCGGGGATCACCGACCGGCTCGATGGTGTAGAGCGCATCGGTGCTGACCTCTCGAGCCAGATTCGCGCCCAGCATCGAAGGCTGGCCGTTCACCCTGCCGAGCAACTCGTCGGTGCCTGCCAGTGCGGCGCCCGAGAAGATGCCCGCCTTCATCGAACCGCGGGTACGCAGGTGTCGCACCAGCGCGCGGGTGTCGATTCCCGCGATGCCGACCACATCCTGGCGACCCAACTGGTCCTGCAGTGTCCCAGTGGAGCGCCAGTTCGACGCGACGCGTGAGGCGTCACGGATCGCGTAGCCGGCGACCCAGATCTTCGAGGACTCGTCGTCCTCGTCGTTCCAGCCGGTGTTGCCGATCTGCGGGGCCGTGGCCACCACGATCTGCCGGTGATAGCTGGGGTCGGTGAGGGTCTCCTGGTACCCGGTCATCGCGGTGCAGAACACCGCCTCGCCAAGCGTCTCGCCCACGGCGCCGTAGGCCGTGCCACGGAACACCCGCCCGTCTTCCAATACCAGAGCTGCTGCTTGCGCCGGCCCTCCGGTCGCCCGACCACCGCCCCCCGTCGAATCGCTGCGCGATCCTGCATTCATTCGTCTTCTCCCGTCGTCGCTCTGGTCGGATCCGCTCGCCAAGCCGGGTACACCGTCTTGTCGTCGCCCCGGAAACCGGTGTCTACCTCGGTTCCGGTGGGCAGCTTCCAGCGAATTACCAGCACACCATCTTCCGTCATGACCTTGCCCGCGTGCCCGCGCTCGGTGCGCACCGCCGTGATGGATTCCTGCGGAATCCAGATCACCGTCGCCCCCGCGCGCTCGAGCAGAATTCCGCGTTCGAACCTCGTGAGTTCCGCTGTGGCCCGGAAGCCCAAGTCGCCCACCGCAATCCGGTCCTGCCAGCTGGGTGCGATGGTGCTGCCGAGATACATTCCGGTGGTCGGCTCCAGCAGTTGCGCGCCGCAGTCGGCGGGCACCCCCGGTAGCTCACCGATGCTCGCCGCTTGGCGCGCTGCCCGGTTCTGCCAGCCTCGGTACATCAGCCAGACGCACAGCGCGAACAGCGCCAGCAGTCCGACCACCCACAGCGTTCTTTCCACTTACGGACCTCCTGTGTCCTGCGGGACACCCGCACCCGGTCGGCTTCGACGTGCGGCTGCGCAATGTTCGCTCATCTACGCCTCCGCACGGTTCCCCACCGCCTTGCCCTCGCGGGCGGTTACCACGCCACGGAGCAACGTCGTCGTCACTCGGGCCGGGAACGTCATCGCCTCGAACGGTGTGTTGTTCGAGATACTGGCGAGCTCGGTGGCTCGCACCGTCCAGGTCGCGTCCGGGTCGACCAGCGTGAGGTTCGCCGGTTCGCCGACCTCGATGGGCCTGCCGTGGTCGTCGAGTCCGACGATTTCGGCGGGACGCTCACTCATCACGCGCGCGACGCCGCGCCAGTCGAGCAGGCCCGGTTCGACCATGGTCTGCACGATGATCGACAGCGCGGTCTCCAGGCCGAGCATGCCGGGACGCGCGCCGGCGAACTCGCAGCACTTGTCCTGTTCGGCGTGCGGGGCGTGGTCGGTGGCGACGCAGTCGAGGATGCCCTCGGCCAGTGCGCGGCGCAGCGCCGCTGCGTCGGAGGCCTCGCGCAGCGGCGGGTTCACTTTGTTGACCGCATCGTAGGTTTCCAGCCGCGAATCGTCGAGCAGCAGATGGTGTGGCGTGACCTCGGCGGTGATCGAAATACCTTGCGCCTTGGCCCACTTGACCAGTTCCACGGTGCCCGCGGTGGAGGCGTGACAGATGTGCACGCGCGCACCGGCATCACGGGCGAGCAGTGCATCCCGGGCGACGATCGACTCCTCGGCGGCGCGCGGCCAGCCGGCAAGGCCGAGCCTGGCCGCGGTCGGCCCCTCGTGCGCGACCGCCCCCTGGGTGAGGCGTGGCTCCTCGGCATGCTGCGCGATCAGGACCCCGAGGGAGTTCGAGTATTCGAGCGCACGGCGCATCAGCAGCGGGTCGTACACGCAGTGACCGTCGTCGGAGAACATACGCACCGCGCCGACGCCTGCGGCCATGGTGCCCATTTCCGCGAGCTGCTTGCCCGCCAAACCGACCGTGACCGCACCCACCGGGAACACATCGACCAGCCCGACCTCCTGGCCGCGCCGCCACACGTGGTCGGTGACGACCACCGAGTCGGCGACCGGATTGGTGTTGGCCATCGCGAACACCGCGGTGTACCCGCCGAGCGCCGCGGCGGCGGAACCGGACTCGATGGTCTCGGTGTCCTCGCGCCCCGGTTCACGAAGGTGGGTGTGCAGGTCGACGAAGCCGGGCAGCAGGACCTGGCCCGTCGCCGAGATCACCTCGGTGTCGGCAGCGGTGTCGAGGTCGGCACCGATCGCGGCGATTACACCGTCGCGGACGAGCACGTCGACCGGCTCCCCCTCGCCGTACGGTCGAACACCTTGCAGCAGCAACTCGCTCACGCCACCGCCTCCTGGGTGCCGACCAGCAGCCGGAACAGCACCGCCATCCGCATATGCACTCCGTTCGTCACCTGTTGCAAGATCGCGGACTTCGGTGAGTCCGCAACGAGCGAGGCGATTTCCATGCCGCGCAGCATCGGGCCCGGATGCAGGACCACCGCGTGCTCCTCCAGCAGCGCCATCCGGCGCTCCGAAAGCCCGTAGTTGACCGAGTACTCGCGGGCCGAGGGGAAGAAGCCGCCGTTCATGCGCTCCGCCTGCACCCGCAGCATCAATACCGCGTCGGCGCCGGGCAATTCGGCGTCCAGGCTGGACGAGATCCGCGCGGGCCAGCTTTCCGCACCGACGGGCAGCAGAGTACGCGGAGCGACGAGCACGACTTCGGCGCCGAGAGTGGCCAGCAGGAAGACATTCGAGCGGGCGACCCTGCTGTGCAGGATATCGCCGACGATCACCACGCGCTTGCCCTCGATATCACCGAGACGCTGCCGCAGCGTCAACGCGTCGAGCAGTGCCTGAGTCGGGTGCTGGTGGGTGCCGTCACCTGCGTTGATGATCGCCGGACCCGAGCCGCGACCCGACTTTACCGCCCAGGCATCCATCCACCGTGCGATCTGGTGCGCGGCACCGGAAGCAGGATGTCGCACGATGAGGGCATCGGCGCCCGCCGCGTGTAGCGTCAGCGCGGTGTCGCGCAACGACTCGCCCTTGGAGACCGAGGAGCTGCTCGCGCTGACGTTGATCACATCGGCGCTCATCCACTTGCCCGCCACCTCGAACGACACCCGAGTCCGGGTGGAGTTCTCGTAGAACACCGTCATCACGGTCCGACCGCGCAGCGTCGGCAGCTTGTGCACCTCACGCCCGAGCAGCGCCTGCTCGAAACGTTCGGCCTCGTCCAGCAGCTCCGTCGCGGTGACGCGATCCAAATCCGTCACCGTCAGCAGATGTCTCACGACGCCACCTCGCTGACGCTCGGCTCCGCCGTGGCTCGCTCGCTCACGCTTCCGCCTCCTGATGCAGATACACGCCGTCGCGGCCGTCGTGTTCGGTGAAAAGTACGGAGATGTCCTCGCTGCGCGAGGTGGGCACGTTCTTGCCGACGAAGTCGGCGCGGATCGGCAGTTCGCGGTGGCCGCGGTCGATGAGCACCGCCAGCTGCACACTGCGCGGCCTGCCGAGGTCGCGCAGTCCGTCGAGCGCGGAGCGCACGGTGCGGCCGGAGAACAGCACGTCGTCGACGAGGACCACCAGCGCGTCCTCGATGCCGCCTTCGGGCACGGAGGTGCGTTCCAGTGGCCGGTGCGGGCGACTGCGCAGATCGTCGCGATAGAGGGTGATGTCGAGCGAGCCGAGCGCCGGGCGCACACCAGAGAATTCCTCGATCTTCTCGGTGAGCCGGGCGGCGAGCGTGGTGCCGCGGGTGGGGATTCCGATCAACACGACGCGCGGTGCGTCGGGATCGCCCGAATCCAGTGCGGTCTTCTCGATGATCTGATGCGCGATACGCGCAACGGTCCGGCCGACATCCGACGGCGACAACAGTTCGCGTCCCGCCTCCACCCATTCGGGTGTGTGTCGCTGCGATGCCTCGCCAGCGCCGGACTTGGCGGCCCGATCTTCGGGCACGGCCATGCCGACCTCCTTCCCCGCCTCACCGGACGGTCCGTTAAAGGATGTCTTACGGCAAGCAGCCTAGCAGCGCCCCGAGCACCGCTTTCACCAGGCATATCGGGCTGTGAGCCGGGCCACGACGCCGCTGTGAGCCCGGCCACGAAGCAGTCGGAGGCTAACGTCCGGCGTCTCGACATTTTCGGGAAGCTGCTAGCACATACGTTCGATTCAACGTAGATTCGAATCCATGTCGACACCATTCCAGGGTTCGCTGCTCGACGGGTTCGATGACGTGCGCCTCGAGGCGCTGCAGCGAATGCGACGGACACCGCTGAGCAGCGGCGCGTGGGTGGATGTGCTGCCCGGCTGGCTGCGCGGTGCAGACACATTGTTCGAGCGCCTTGTCGGCGAAGTGCCGTGGCAGGCCGAGCGGCGGCTGATGTACGACCAGGTCGTGGATGTGCCACGACTGCTCTACTTCTACGAGGAAGACCAACCGCTACCGGATCCCATACTCGACGACGCGCGCGCTGCGTTGAGCACGCACTACCAGCGCGAACTCGATGAGCCTTTCCGGACCGCAGGACTCTGCTACTACCGCGACGGCCGCGACAGTGTCTCCTGGCACGGCGACACTTCCGGCCGCGGCGCCACCCACGACACGATGGTCGCGATCGTCTCGGTCGGCGCACCGCGCGCATTACTCCTGCGGCCGCGCGGTGGCGGCGCCAGTCTGCGCTACACGGTGGGCCACGGCGACCTGCTCGTCATGGGCGGCTCCTGCCAACGCACCTGGGAGCATGCGATACCGAAGACCCGCAAGCCGGCCGGACCGCGGATCAGCATTCAGTTCCGCCCCCGCAACGTACGCTGACCCGACACCGGACGATAGTGGCGGCCGAGCAATTTCGATGACCATGTCGCAATGAGCGGGCAATGGAGTCGAGGGGCGATCCGCCGACCGCCACGGGCGCAACACAGCATCCATCCTGTCGTTTACCCACCATGGAATGCACGAGCCTCCGCACCGCAAACAACATGGGCGCATTGCCATTCCGTATGCCACCAGAGCTGTGATCCAGACGACTGTCCCGGGCAGTTGACCTCAACCATAGTTCAGGTACGAAGCTGATTCCCATGGATACAGCAACGTTTCAGCCGCCGGTCGTCGAGGACGCCACCGTCGACCACACCGCGGACATCGCGGCGATCGAGCAGATCATCACCGACACCCAGACTGCGTACAACACCAATGATGCCGAGTTGATGACTTCGCATTTCACCGCCAACGCGGTCGCGGGGAACGCCGTCGGCATGCTGATCGCAGGCACCGAGGCGCTGCTGGACGCGAATCGCCAAGGGCTGGCCGGGTTCCTGAAGGACGAGTATGTGCGCTACGACGTCACCGACATCGTATTCCTGCGTGCGGATGTCGCGATCGCACACAAGGTCGCGCGCGCGACGACCGCCGATGGTGAGCTCATCGACACCGACCCCGCGATGGTCGCGCTGTACGTGCTGGTGAAGCAGGAAGGCCGGTGGTGGACCGCGGCCAGGCAGAACACCCTGGTTCCGCTGGCGGGATAGCGCAGGGCGGTCCCACCAGCGGAATACCGTCGCGGAACGCGAGGTTCGATCATCTCGGCTGTCGAATATCGAGGAAGTGGTGCCACTCCCGCGCAGACCACGTTGGCGTGATTGCTGTGCAGATCACCTGTGGTGCCGCACATTCCTGGCACCACTTCGCTGGACCATCTGGCAGAGAACCTCACCGCCGCCGAGGTGCAGTTGTCCGAAGAGCAGTTCGAACGACTGTCCGCGGTTTCGCCTGCCTGACGGCCGAGCACTCGCGTTCAGTGCGGTTGCGTCGACACAGGCTCGCGTTCTCCCAGCACCCATGTTCGGCACCGCACTTTCGTCCGGCGCAGCGCCCGTGTTCGGCTCAGCTCCTGCGTAGGGCACGAGACAGCGCCTGCGCTCGACACTCGCGCGCAGACAACGCTCGCGCATGGAACATGCTGGCGGCACCGTCGCGGTCGTCGGTGGTACGCGCCGATCTCATGGAGTTCAGTGAGGATCGGGCCTCGACGCACCGGACTCACCCGTAGTGCTGTGGTGGCCACTGCCGCAAAAGATCCCGCTCGCGGGACAGGAACTCGGCAAATGTCGTGGCCGGTCGGTGGGTGAGATCGTGGACGGCCGAGGTGGTCTCGGCGAGAGATCCGTCCGCGACGTCGGCATACAGCGTTGCCACGTCGGCGGCGAACTGAGCGGGCAGCCCCTGGGCTACGAGGTTGTCCGCGAAATCCGATAGGGGCTGGTCGATGTAGGACACCGTCCGGCCGAGCGCCTCGGACAGCCGGGCGGCGATCTCGGCGTGGGTGAGGGCTTCTGGACCGGTCAGCACGAACCGCCGTCCATTGCCGAGGTCGCTGCTCAGCAGGACGGCGGCGCAGGCGGCGATGTCGGCGCAGTCGATGTAGGACACGCGGCCCTGTCCGTAGGCGCCGAGGAGATCGCCGCCGCTGGTGAATGCGCCTGTGCCGGTGAGGAAGTTCTGCATGAACCCGCTCGGCTGCAGGATCGACCAGTCCAGACCCGAGGCCTCGAGCCGCGCCTCGATCTCGGCGTGCGCACCCTCGGCCAGCAGACCACCGGGCCGGGCACCCCAGACCGAGACCTTCACAATGCGCCGTACCCCCGCACGTACCGCCGCATCGATCACAGTGGTCTGCTGGGCGACCATCGGCTGCGACCCCGGGGTCGGTTGCGCCCCTGGTGAACAGAGAAACACCCGATCGACGCCGGACAGCGCGGCCGCGATCGAGTCCGGATCGCCGAAATCGCCCACCACCAGGTCGCAGTCCAGTTCTCGCGCGCGGTCCGGGTCGCGCACGAGCGCCCGGAACGGTTTGTCCTGCTGTCGCAACCGGCGCACCAGATGGCGGCCGATCGAGCCGGTAGCACCCGTGACCAGGATCATCATCTACTCCTTCTAAAATCGAGGCACCTTCGAAATATATCTCGAGGGCCCATCGACTTAGAAGGGTTGTGATGGAAGAAACAGCATCCCGGGTCCGCCGTCCGCGCGCGGATGCCCGCCGCAATCGAGAGCGGCTGCTCGCCGCCGCCGACGAGGTCTTCGGCGCGGGCGGTGCCGACGCGCCGCTGGAGCATGTGGCGCGGCGGGCCGGTGTGGGTGTCGGCACGCTGTACGGACACTTCCCGACTCGCCGGGCGCTGATCGCCGCGCTACTGGCCGAGCGCAACGAGGACCTATTCGAGCGCGGTGATCGGTTGCTCGACGGACCGGTCACGGCAGACATCGTGGCCGAGTGGGTACGCGCGGTGGTCCAACACGCCGCCACGTATCAGGGCCTGGCCGCGGTGCTAGTGGAGAGCCTGAACGACGACGGTAGCGAACTGCACGCATCCTGCCTGCGGATGAACGGCATCGGAGAGGAACTCGTCGATCGCGCCTGCCGGTCGGCGGCTCTCGGGCCCGATGCCACCGCCGCCGATGTGTTCACACTCATCAATGCCGCCGCCTGGACACGTGAGTATGCCGGCCCCGATCAGGCAGAACGCTTGATCACCCTGGTACTCAACGGGTTACGCGCATCGAACGACTCGACATAGGCGTGTGTTCACGGTCTGCCGGTGCGGCAAACAGCATGTCGAGGTGAGTGCCGGACCACGTACGTGTCTGCACCAACGGTGCCCCGGCCGGTGTCAGCGAGTAGTCCACCTGCCACACCGCCTCCGGCGGTCCCGGCCTGGACGAAGCGGGCGACACCACCGGACTCGGCCACCCTGTGCACGCGTGCACTGCGATCGACCGGCTCATCGCCCGCCGTGACATCGACCTGCGAGAGAAGACACCGTGGCGGATGCTGTACGAAACCTGCGCTCCCACGGCGTAGCACACGTGTGCGAGCCAACGGTCATACAGCACAGCGCCGCAACGGATTTCATCGTTGCGGCGCCGTCTGCGGATGCGCCCGGGGTCAGTCGACCACCGAGGGCTCGTCGATCGCAGGGAAGCGGCGGCGGCGAACTGTCGCAGCATGCGCCCAGATGGCGCGGTCCAGATCGCCCGCTTCCCCACCCCCTCGCGCGAGTACCTCGGCGCGCGCCTGGCTTGCGATGTTCACCTTCCGCCGATACTGACGGAAGATCTGGACCTCACCGTTGTAATCGGCTTCGTCCAGGTAGGTGTAATCCATCCCGTCCTGGGCGTAGGTGCCCAGCGTCGCGAGATCGGTTGCCCAGCTGCGCAATTGACCGGGTTCGCCGAACAGGGTGATGAGGCCGCCGATACGATCGACCCAGGCCGATCCGGTCCGCCGGTCACGGTGGCGCCAGATCCGCTCGCCGGGGCCTTGTGATCTCCATTCCCGCAGTTCGTCCACCGCCTGCTGCAAGCCGAAGGTCTGCCAACGCACGGCGCCTTCGGAGCGCCGCCGGAACGGCAGCTGCCGGCGCAGTGCGACGGCGGCGGCGCGCGTGAATACGGTCAGGTCCGAGGGCACCACAACGATCGGATCCGCGGGTGCGGCGTCGAACGGGTTCGGGTCCAGGTGTTCGGGATCGATCACCACCACGGTGCCCGGCCGCCGCTGATAGGCGAGACCCCACAGCAGTCGGGCAAGCACCCGCGAACCGCGCCAGTCCGACAGCACATGCCATGTGTCGTGAAAACGATTGGTGGAGAAGCGGAAATCGCTGCCGGGACGCAGGCTGATCACCGTATAGACCCGGCTGTCGAGCACCATGGTGCGCCGGTGCAATTTCATCATTTCATCGGTGGCCGAACCTCGTCGCGGCCGTTTGTCGTGCGCGGCCACGGTCACCTCCAGTTCCTGCCTCGCGTGCCTACCAGGACACCACGAGCCGCGGGCACCGGCAACGGATTTTCCGGCGGGGCATGCTCCGGCAACGCAGGCAGAGTGGCACAGAGCACAGCGCCGACAAGGGCCGCACCGATAGATTGACCCTATGAGCAATCCTGGGGCGGGGGTTTTGGCCGTAATGCCGCTGCATACGATCAGCGACGTCTACGGCGAATCCGGACTGCGCGAGCGACTACTACTGGAGATCGCAGGACTACCCGAGGCCGAGCGGCTCACCGCCGCCCTCGACCTGGCCGACGAGCTGCACCGCGACGATCGCTACGGCCGGGAACCGTATCTCAATCATCTACTGCGCGTGGCGATTCGGATCATCAGCCACTACGAGGTCCGCGACGCCGATCTGGTGGCCGCGGGCCTGCTGCACGACGCGGTCGAGGATCACGCGACCGAGCTTGCCGGCGACCGCCCCGGCCCGGCGACCAGCGCCGCGCTCACCGAACTGTCCGAACGGTTCGGCGCCCGGGTGGCCGATATCGTTGCCGCCGTGACGAATCCGGAGCCCGATCCGTCGATCGATCGGCACGTCCAGTACCGCGCGCACGTCGCAGCCGAGCTCGATCGCGCGCCGTGGGCCCGGGTCGTGAAGCTGTCCGACTTCACCGATAACGGCGTCGGCATCCTGTACGCCGACGGCCCTCATATGCAGAAGCTCGCCACCAAATACCGCCCGCTGACCGATGTCTACCGCGACCTGGTCACCCGCGCGGACACCCCGCTCGCCGCGCACGTCAAGCGCCATATTCTCGACCAGCTCGACCGCGCCGACGAACGCTTCGACGCGATCCTCGCGCACGACCGACCCGAGATCCAACCCGGCGAGCAGGCGTGGTTCGGACCCGAAACGTAACTGCTGAAGTCGATCTCGACGCCGGTCGCGCCGACGTTCACGGCGTCCGAAGCACCGCCTCTACCAGTTCCCGAACCGCACCCAGCAGCCGATCCGTCTCACCCGCACGGGCCATCTGCGGCACCAGCGCCCCTCCCAGCGACCCGAAGAGCAGCCTGCCGACCACCTCGGCGTCCAGGTCCGGGCGTGCCTCACGCAGCAGTGCGGTGATGTGCGCATCCCAGAAGTTGTGGATTTCGGCGGCTTGCGGATGTGGCGGGCCCTGGATGTAGGCGACCGTCACCTCGATGTTGTCGGTCATCAATCGCACGAACGCATCGAAGAAGGCCACCAACCTGCCCCCGGCGGGAGCACCGGGCCCGAGCGGTGGCGGACCGGTGCGGACGGCATCCATCAGCGCGAAGGTGCTCTCGGCGATCATCTCGTGCAGCAGGCCGGCGCGGTTGCCGAAGCGATGGAAAATCGTGCCTTTGCCCACGCCCGCGGCCGCCGCGACCCGATCCATGGTCAGGGCATCAGCGCCGTGTTCGGCGAGCAGCGCGGCGGTCGCTTCGAGGATCGCCCGCCGGTTACGCGCCGCATCCGCTCGCTCCTTGGGACGTTCGTCGGCCATTCCACCTCCTTCATTGACAAGTTGACCGGCGGTCCATATTGTTTGGCAACATCTGGACCGACAGTCAAGTTATGGAGTTATCGATGAAGGCAATCGTAATGACGGGCATCGGCGGACCCGAAGTACTGGTCGCCCGAGAGGTTCCCGCGCCGCAGCCGGGGACGGGCGAACTGGTGATCCGTGCCGAGGCGATTCCCGTCCTGTTCCCCGAGACCATGCTGCGCTCGGGGCAGTTCCCGATGCCCGTCGAAACACCGCTGGTGTTCGGCTTCCAGGCGGCAGGCGTGGTGGTCGAGGTCGGGCCCGGCGTCGATGTCGAGCTGATCGGACAGCGAGTCGCCGTAGAGACCATGGGCTTCGGGGCATACGCCGAACTGGTGTGCGCGCCGGCGGGTTCCGCGGTCCGGATTCCGGACGGCGTTTCGGCGGTCGAGGCGGCATCGGTGCTGATGAGTGGATCGGTGGCGCTCCCACTGCTGGAGACCGCGGCCCTCACCGGTACCGAGACGGTGCTGATCGAGGCGGCGGCAACCGGCATCGGGAGTGCGCTCACGCAACTCGCCAAGGAATACGGCGCGGCGCGCATCATCGCGACCGCGGGTGGTCCCGAAAAGGCCGCAAGGGCACGGAACCTCGGCGCGGACGAGGTGCTCGATCACAACAACCCGCAGTGGCCGACCCAGCTGCGCGAAGTACTCGGTGACGCCACCGTCGACGTCGTCTTCGATTCGATCGGTGGCGCGACCGCCGTCGAGGTGCTGGCCGCCATGACACCGCTGCGCGGACGAATGCTCAGCTACGGCTGGCTGTCCGGCGCACCGGCACAGGTCGGCGTCGCCGACCTGCTCACCAGCGGCCTGACCCTCATCGGCTGCGCGGGCCCGGCGTGGCTGGCCCGGGTCGCCGAGGCCCGCACCGCGACGCTGGAGCGTGCGGCCGCCGGGAATCTCGATGCATTGGTGGACGCCATCCTTCCGCTGAGCGAAGCGAGCCGGGCCCACCGGCTCGTCGACGATCGCTCCCCGATCGGCAAGATCATCCTGCGCCCCGAGTCGATCGAGGCGTGAGCCCGTGGTCGGCCGCGGCCCGGCGGCGGCCGACCACGAAACACCGCGGACAGCACCGACCGACGCTCGGACCGATCGGCGAATATCGTGGGAGCGGTGCAGACATCTGTGGCGCCGCATGTCGTCGCGACCAATGAGCTGACCGCACGATGGTGCGCCGCGGCAGGCGCAGCCGACTTCGTCTTGTCCGGCGCCGGTGTGTGGCCTCTGTTGGCACTGCTCGCCGCCGCCGCGGAGGGGGCCGCGCGATCCGAACTGGAAACGGCAATCGGGGTGTCTGCCGAGGTGGCGACCACCGCGGCATTGGATCTATTGCACACACTGGCCGACGCCGAGGACGTGTCCGCCGCGCTCGGCCTCTGGGTTCGTGATGACCTACCGCTGCACGAGAATTGGACGCGCCGACTGCCTGCGGGCACCATCGACCGACTCGGCGAACAACAAGTCCTCGACGAATGGGCTCGGCGGCACACCGGCGGCCTCATCGAGAAGTTCCCGCTACGTACCGAGCGCGACACCGTGCTCGTCCTCGCCACGGCCCTCGCCGCGAGGACCACCTGGGACGCGCCGTTCACCGCAACCGAGCTGGCGCCCGAAACCGGCCCGTGGCAAGGGCGGCGCGGACCTGGCCTCCACCGCGTCACCAACCGCCTCACCGATGCCGCGATCCTCGAAGGATCACAACCGGTCACTCGGGTAATCGTGACCGGGACCGCCGATGTGGATGTGCACCTGCTGCTCGGTGCGGCGACCCCCGGCGACGTTATTGCGACCGGTCTGGGCGCGGTGACCGGTGCGGTACCGATCCGCACCGACCTCCCTGCCGGGACCACCGGACCCGGTCTTGTGGTACGCACCCACACCGGGCGGTCGCGGCGCGATTTGCTCGAAGTTCGCCTGCCGCCCTTCGAGATCCGATCGACGCACAACCTTCGCGCACAGCCGGAGTTGTTCGGCCTGACAGCGGCGACCGACAGCACACACGGCCACTTCCCCGATATCTCCCCCGACCCGCTGTATGTAGCCCAGGGCGCACAGGAAGTACTCGCGCGTTTCACCCGAACCGGGTTCGAGGCCGCGGCCATCACGGCCATCACCATGGCGCGGGCCGCGGCTCTGCTGCCGGAACGCCTCGTCACCACCATCTCCGTCGCCTTCGACCACCCCTTCGGCTTCATCGCGGTGCATCGCCCGACAGGGCTCGCCGTCGTCGCAGGCTGGGTTGCAGATCCGCCGACCGAGCCGATCGGCTGACCGAGCCTCCCCACAACCTGCCGAAGTGCCTCGGCAGGCGATCGGGCGACAGCGGGAATCCCGGGTGGTCCGGCGGCTGCCACGCCGATGATGATCAGCTCGCGGCCGACTCGAAAGCCGGCTATCGCATGGGCGGTTCGGGATGGATCGACCGCTGCCCATGGTCGGTCAGCGACCTGTTGGGCGGTGCGCCACACCCCGAGCGCACAGGGCGCATCGCTGGTCGGGTCAGACCGTCTCTCGACGCAGCACAAAGAAATATGGTTCGGTCATGCCGCGCAGATCCATCACGCCGAGCAGGGTGCGTTCGTCGACCCGCCGGAAGTGATCGATGATCGGCAGGTGGTCATAGATCATGCCCGCGCTCAGCACACCGCGATACTCGATATCGCGCAAACGTGCTGCGGGCGTGCGGGTTCGAAGCACCGAACCGATCACCCGCAACGACTTACGCGCCATCCGCACGCCTACGAGCGGCACCCGGCCTGCGAGGCCGAGCGGGACCCGGCGGGGATCGACGGGGAACACGGTTCCGGTCTCGTCCGCAAACAGCAGCGGGTGGACGGCGTCGGCGGTGTCGAACTGCTTGCCATACCAGCCCGAGGCGACGAGCACGCCGGCGAACGGATGCCGAGTGTCCAGCTCCTCGCCGCGCCAACGTCCGGTCGTGATCTCCGCGGTCGGCACACCGGGGAGGCGGTCGAAGAGCTCCCACGCCTGCTGTGGCGTGCAGCCGCCGGCCTGCAGCGCCGCCAACTCGGCGGTCCCCGGCGCTGCGGTCCTCGTCTCGGCCATTTCGGTCTCCTTGCCTGCGGCAACGTTGCAAGAAGGAGACTATCAATCTCTCAGGTCGCTCAGTATTTCGCCATCAGGTAGGAGCCCGCGATAATCATGGCGCACGCAGCGATTCGTTGGACATTGATGCGACGGCGCGGGAACCCCATCACGCCGAAGTGGTCCATCGCGGTCGCGAGAAACATCTGACCGCCGATGATCAAGGCGTTGAAGGTGCCGATTCCGACGCTGGAGGCAACGGTGATCATCGCGAAGATCGCCGCACCGCCGGTCAGACCGCCGAACGGCGCCCACTTGGGCATGGCCGCGAGATCGGCTCGGGTCGGCAACTGTCGATTCGACGAAACCAGCAGCGCGACAACAAGAATGATCCCGACGCCGGTGAGGGCCACCGCATAGGAAACCACCCCGCACAGCCACACATTCTTCAGCGCCAACTTCAGCGTGTTCTGACAGCCCGCCTCGATGGACCGCAATGCGCCGCCGATCAGCAGGAATACGAAGACCAGGGCAAATGCCGAGCGAGGCAGCGCGGTGCGCGTCTGGACCTCGGGTTCGGTGGTAGTAGTCATCGGACAGTCCCTTCAACAGCCGCGGTGGTGAGCGGGGTGGTTTCTTGTTTCGCCGAGTCGCTGGCCATCAGATAGACCGCCACCGTGATCAATACGGCGCCGACCACACGGGGTGCGGTCAACTCCCTGGTGGCGAACCCCATGAGCCCCAGGTCGTCCATCACCAGCGCGACCAGCATTTCGCTCACGATGACGACCGCGTTGAACGTTGCCACGCCGACATATTTGGCGACGGTGATCATGCCGACCACCGCGACACCGCCGATCAGGCCACCGAACGGCGCCCACCACGGCATGTTTCGCACGTCGTCGAGGGACGGCCACGCCGAAGGCGCGACCACCCTCGACACCGCCAGGAAGATCAAGAATCCGGCCAGCGCAACGGCATACGAGAACACCGCGCACAACCACACGTTCTGCACATAGATCTTCTGCGTGTTCTGACACCCGACCTCGATGGACCGCAGCCCACCGGACACCAGGATGAAAAGAAATACGAGCCCAAGGCTAATGGCGACCATGACGAGACACGTCCTTTGGTTCGGGAGGAGCAAACGCCATCACGAACCCAGCGATGATCGGCGCGACGGGCCTCCACAGGAGGACCGTATGTCCGTTTGCTATCGACACCACCAATCGTGACCCACATAACGTACCGTTGGTTAGTGGCACCGTCAATAGCGGGCCGTGGTTTTTGGAGTGCTTGCATGCACCCCGAGTCGTTCCGAAAGGCCTTGCAGGAGAACAGTGCTCGAGATATTCGAGGACAGCGAGCGACGCCGCACTCGGCAAAGCCCGGCGCGCGACCCAGTCGTCCCAGCACTGAACAGCTCCCACCATGCCCGCTGCTGAGATGATGGCGAACGTGCCCGAGCAGATGCTTTCCTCCGCGCGGACCCCTCCTTCGACCACACCACCGCCGCGATGGCGGCCGAGCACGCTGGACTGGGTCCGGCTCGGACTGTTGCTCGCCGGACTGCTGTGCGTGCTGACCGGACTACTGCCACAGGACCAGGCCGTCGACAATATGCGCCGGATCGGTCCGCTGCTGCTGTTCCTCGGCAGTGTGATCGTGCTTGCCGAACTCACCAGGCAGGCCAAGGTTTTCGATGTCATCGCGCATCGCATCGCAATTCTGGGTCGCGGCTACTATCCGGCGCTGTTCGGGCTGTGCGTGCTGTTCGCATCCGCCACCACGATCCTGCTCAACCTGGACACCACCGCGGTGCTGCTCACACCGGTCATGCTCGCGCTGGCGAGGCCCGCCCGGATCCCGCCACTGCCGCTGGCGATGACCACGCTGTGGCTGGCCAATACCGCGAGCCTGCTGCTGCCGGTCTCCAATCTCACCAATCTGCTGGCCGCGGACCGGATTGCGTTGCACGCCACCGACTTCGCCGCGCACATGTGGGCGCCACAACTGGTGTCGATCGTCGCGACGATGATCTGCCTGTGGGTCTGGTACTGGCGGCGCGGCCGACGCGATGCCGACCGTTACCTGCCGCCGGAACCGGTCCGCCCGGAGAATGCGAGGCAGCGCGCGCTGCTGTACACGACGGCGACCGCGTGCCTGCTGTTCGTCCTGGCCATCCCGTTCGTCGGCGATCGCATCGGCATCGCCGCCACGCTGGCCGCGGCCATCGCGGTGGCGGCCTTCGCGATCTTCGACCGTTCCGCGCTGCGGCTGTCACTGATCCCCTGGCAGCTGCTGGTTTTCGTGGTCGGGTTGTTCCTCGTGGTGCCCACGCTGAGCAGATTCGGACTGTCCGAGGTGATGCACTGGCTGATCGGCACCGACCCCGACGCCCTCGGCGCATACCGCGCCGCAGGAGCGGGCGCTGCGCTGTCCAACGTGGCCAACAACCTGCCCGCCTATACCGCAGGCGAGACCGTCGTACCGGACGCGAACCGAAACCAACTGCTGGCCTTGCTCATCGGCACGAATATCGCCCCACTGGTCACCCCATGGGCATCCCTAGCCACGCTGCTGTGCCTCGAATTCTGCCGCACCCATGGGGTCCGCGTCCCGATGCTCCGCTTCGTCCTCACCGGCCTGGCCCTGGCCACAATCGCAACCACAGGAGCGGTAGCCGCCCTCCTACTCACCGGCTAACCAACAACGATCACGCCACCCGATCGTGAGCGGCACATTGCCATTGCCGGTTTCCGCGTGAGCGGGTCGACAACAAGTCAGATCACCGGTGGGAACGTTCTATGCTTCCCGTGACACGCAGCTCCGCTACCGATGGGAGTTAACGGTGCACATCGAGTCGCTGCGCTATATCGTCACTTTGGCCGACGAGCTACATTTCGCGCAAGCCGCGCAGCGTCATTTCGTCTCAGCCGGGTACTTCGGTCGTCGGGTGCAGAAACTCGAACACGCGCTCGGTGACCGGCTATTCGATCGCACCAGCCGCCGGGTCGAGTTGACCCCGGCCGGTCTTCGGATCGTCACGCACGCCCGCACTGTGCTATGCGCGCTCGACGAGTTGTGGGCGAGCACCGATCCAACCTTGGGGAGTCGGTCCGGCCTATTGCGGATCGGAGTCCTCGGATTCGGGATAGCAGAGCGGTGGCCGCAACTGCGAGACACCTTGGCCGCGGCCATGCCGAACCTGAAGCTCGTGCACGAAGAACTCGACTGGCTTTCACAATACGAGGCGGTTCGCCAGGGCGACGTCGATGTCGGCATCGTGCACGACCTCGGCGAGCTCGAGGGATTGGTGTCCCAGCGGGTGTACACCACGCCGTCGGTCGCGGTCGTCCCGGCATCATCCCTGCTGGCCGACGCCGATCTGCTGAGCTGGGACGACGTCGCCGACTGCGGATGGGTCGGGTTGTCGAGTGCCCACCCGCGATTCAAGGAGTGGGCAGGCCCCGCCCTGCAGGTGCCTCGGAATGCACCGACGGTAAGGACACCGACGGCGATTGCGAGCGCAGTCGCCACCACCGGGCTATTGGGACTGCAGGGTGCAGCTGCGAGCCACTACTTCGCGCGACCCGATGTGCTATTCGTGCCATTCGACACCAAACCGGTCGAGGTCGCCGTCGTCACCAGGCAATCCGACAGCCGCCCGGTTGTGCAGGCTTTCCGGCAAGCGGTCGAGAGCCTCGACCGTGACCTGGCCGGTGCATGATCGGACCGGTCGTCGGGCGAATTGACGACTCAGGAAATTAGACAGAGATAGTGGGGGCGGCGGTGGCGACGACGGTCAAGCGGTGGCGATGATGCGGCGAGCGCGGGCGTAAGGGGCACCGTCGCTGAATAGCAGTGCGTCCTGACCTGCCATGCGTGCGACCGAGTCGACTCCGAAGGCGAGATCGGCGGGATCGATGTCGGGGGCGATTTCGCCGAGCGCGATGGCCTCGGCGCGGCGCGCCAAGATTGGCTGCGGCTGCACGAGACCACCATCCGCGTCGTGCACGCGTCCAGGCCTGGCGTCACTCAGAGACCGCGGATCGACTCGACGTCCACCCGAGGCGACGCCAGTCCTGTCGAAAACCGTCGAATCAGGAACTCGAATCGACGCACACAACAAGCTCGCGGTAGGACAACCCCACGACGCTCGTCGGCAGGTGAACACAGCGGACGAGCGTCCACTTTCTCGAGCAGTACGAGAGGACAGACCATGCGCGCGATTCAGCAACAGCAATGGGGCGGACCCGAGACCATGCAGCTGGTAGAGGTGGACCGGCCGCTGCCGGCCTACACCGAAGTGTTGGTGAAAGTGGTTGCGGCAGCAATGAACCCGGTCGATCATTACGCCCGAGAAGGCAAGGCGTACAACACTGTGCTGCCTCTCCCCTTCGTCAATGGCTGGGATGTCGCCGGGGTGGTCGAGGAAGTCGGCTACGGCGTCACACGCTTCGAGCCGGGCGATCGCGTGTTCGGCATGCCGTGGTTCCCGCGCCCGGCAAGCGCCTACGCGGAGTACGTCACCGCACCATCGCGACACTTCGCCGCCATACCGGAAGGCGTGAGCTTCACCCAGGCTGCCGCCCTGCCACTCGCCGCACTGACGGCATGGCAGATGCTCGTCGATGTGGGGCAGGTAGGGCCGGGGCAGCGGGTGCTCGTCTCTGCCGCGGCGGGTGGTGTCGGCCATCTCGCGGTGCAGATCGCAAAGTCATTCGGTGCGTACGTGCTCGGCACCGCGCGCGCCGCCGAGCACGAATTCCTGACCGGCCTCGGCGCCGATGAAACCATCGATTACACGAGCACCGAGTTTCCGGCCGCTGTTCGCGATATCGACATCGCCGTCCAGATGTTCGGCGGCGAGTCGGCACTGCGCACGCTCGAAACCCTACGGCCAGACGGCATTCTCATCAACGCCCAGGCCGCATGGGACACCCGGGATGCACGAGCGCGCCGCCGAACTCGGCGTACGTGCAAGCGCCTTCCTCGTCGAGCCCGACCGCGCAAACCTGGAATCACTGGCCGACCTGGTCGCCAAGGGGCAACTGACCGCCCACATCGACACCCTGCTCCCGCTGGAGCAGGCCGCCGACGCGCACCGCCTGATCGCGCAGGGCAAGACCACCGGCAAGATCGTACTGACCGTGGCGGACGTCTGATTCGGGTGGCCTGCACCACATGACTTGACCTCGAGTGCAGTTGAGAAATAAAGATCGACTCCGTGCGCGAGCGCCGGCGTCGACCAGTCACAGGTGAATTCCGTCGACCGCACCCGAGTCCGCGAACCCGTCACAGCCGACAGTTCGCGGTTCGCTCCCGCTGGGCCCGTACACCCACCAGCGGGAGCGCAGGGTGCGCGCCGACAAAAATCCGGTGAGCGGGAACGCCGAACGACAACAGCCGCACACCTTGCAGGTGCGCGGCTGTGGCGGACGTTCAGGTCAGGCGGAGACCGCGATCTCCCACTCGTAGACGGTCAGTTCCGATGACCCGGTGGTGTGGACCGGGTCGGTGAAGGCGATCTCGCGGGCGGCGTCGAGGTTGTCGGCGTGGATGACGTAGGCACCGCCGGTGCCGTCGGTAAAGCGGCCGCTCTCGACCAGGTGGCCGCGTTCGAGCAGATCGGCGAGAAACTCGCGGTGCGGCTCGACGACGGCGGGGTCGAAATTCGGCCTGCGCATCGCCATGACCAGGTACTTGTTCACCATCTCAGGCCTCGGGCTCCGGGCGCGGGGCCAGCGTCGCCGCGGCGGCGGCGCGGACCTGCGGTGCGACGAGCACGACCTGGCCGAGGACGCCGTTCACGAATGACGGGGAGTCGTCGGTGGACAGCTCCTTGGCCAGCTCCACCGCCTCGTCGACCGCGACCACCGGCGGAACATCGTTGGCGTGGAACAACTCCCACACCGCGATCCGCAGGATTGCCCGGTCCACGGCGGGCAGCCGGGACAGCTCCCAATCCTTGAGGTAGGACTCGATGGTGCCGTCCACCCGGTCGAGATCGTCGGCGACGCCTTCGACCAGGGTCTTGGTGTAGGCATGCACCGGCGCGACAGCCTGATCCTGGGTGGACAGTTCGACGCGCTCGGAGACCAGGTCGGCCGCGTCGACGTCGCGGGCCTCCGCCTCGAACAGCAGATCGACCGCGCGGCGGCGGGCCTTGTGCCTGGCACCGAGCTTCTTGTACGTGGGCTTCTGTTCGGCCACTGTCACATCATCCCCGTCTTTACCCGATCGCGGCAGCTGCGGGGCCCTTCGTGGTCACGCTTCGCGAGCGTGCCCAGGCCCGCCGCTACTGCCGCGGCCTGATGGTGGTAGGTGATCAGGAGTTCACCCGACCGAGGTAGCTGCCGTCGCGCGAGTCGATGCGCAGCTTGTCACCGGTGTTGATGAACAGCGGGACCTGCACCTCGGCGCCGGTCTCCAGGGTCGCGGGCTTGGTGCCGCCGGTGGAGCGGTCGCCCTGCAGGCCGATGTCGGTGTGCTGCACCTCGAGCTCGACCGTGACCGGAAGCTCTACGTAGAGCGGGGCGCCCTCGTGCGTGGCGACCTGCACGGTCATATTCTCCAGCAGGAAGCGCGCGCCGGGGCCGATGGTCGACTCGGAGATCGAGATCTGGTCGAAGGTGTCGCCGTCCATGAAGACGTAGTCCGAACCATCGTGGTACAGGTAGGTCATATCGCGACGGTCGACGGTGGCGGTCTCCACCTTGACGCCCGCGTTGAAGGTCTTGTCGACAACCTTGCCGGACAGCACGTTCTTCAGCTTGGTCCGCACGAATGCGGGCCCCTTGCCCGGCTTGACGTGCTGGAATTCGATGATCTGCTGGAGCTGACCGTCGATCTTCAGCACAAGGCCGTTCTTGAAGTCGCTGGTGTCCGCCACTGTCCTCGGATCTCCTCGTTCGTAATGTCCACGTCTCGGGCAACCGGCGTCAGTCGACGACGGTCAGGTCTTTGCTGGTGTTGGTGAGCAGTTCCGGGCCCCCCTCGCGCACCACGAGCGTGTCCTCGATGCGGACGCCGCCGCGGCCGGGGAAGTACACACCTGGTTCGACGGTCACCGCCACGCCAGAGAGAAGTGTACCGGTTCCGGTTTTGGCGATTCCCGGCGCTTCATGGATCTGCAGTCCCACCCCGTGCCCGAGACCGTGCACGAACAGCTTCCCGTGCCCGGCCGCCTCGATCACCGCGCGCGCCGCCGCATCAACGTCGGCCACCGGCGCACCCGGTTGCAATGCTTCGCGGCCGGCCCGCTGCGATTCCTGGACCAGGGCATATACCTCGCGGTGCCAGTCCGTGGGCGAGCCGAGCACGAAGGTCCGGGTCATATCCGAGTGGTAGCCGCCGACCACCGCGCCGAAATCGAGCTTGACGAAGTCGCCGACAGCGAGCACAGCGTCGGTCGGCCGATGATGCGGGACAGCCGAATTCGCGCCCGCCGCCACGATCGTCTCGAACGCCACTGCCGCCGCGCCGTGCTCGAACATGGCCCACTCGAGGTCCCTTGCCACTTGCCGTTCCGTGCGGCCGGGCCGCAGCCCACCGCGCTCCAGCAGCGTGGCGAGCCCGGCATCGCCCGCGGCGCACGCAGCGCGCAGCTGCTCGACCTCGTACGCGTCTTTCACCATGCGCAGCTGTTCGACGAGGCCGGGTGTGGCGACGAACTCCAGCCCGGTGTGCTGCTCGACGAAACCACGGTGCTGATCGACGGTGACGACGTGACTCTCGTAGCCGACCCGGCCCAGTTGCCACTCCCCCGCGAGCTCCACGATCCTGCGGGCGGTGGCCCGTGCGATCTCGGCGCGCAGGTCCGGCACCTGCTCGGCGACCTGGGTGAGGTATCGGCCATCGGTGCCGATCACCGTGCGCTCCTCGGCATTGCGCATATCCCAGGAGTGCACGAGCAGCGCGGCGTTGGACCCGGTGAATCCCGTCAAGTACCTGATGTTCACCAGATCGGTGACCAACAGCGCATCGACCTCGTTCTCCACCAGCAGACTCCGCAGCGCACCGCGACGCGCCGCGTAGTCGGGCTCGAGGCCCGCGTGATCAGCAGACATATGTCAAAGCTACCGCCGACACGCATCGCGGCGACACGCAACACGTACACCGGCGACGGGCGGATCCGCCGCGGGCGATGCCGTGGTCGGGCGGGTACCGCCGTGAACGGACAAACGTCGCAATACGGCTGAACCGAAATCCGCTCTGCCCCCGCACAATTACTGCGGAGCAGCCGGCGGTCGGCGACCGCGACACCGAGCGGACCAGTGGTTGTTCACATATCGATCGGCTATCAACATTGCGGACCAGAGGCTTGATCGGCGACCGCGCCCGACAAAGGCTGGTAGCCATGGACTTTGCCGCATTCACCCTGCTCGTGGCCTGGTGTGCGATGCTCACCGTCATCGATATCCGGCACCGCAGACTGCCCGACACGCTCACCGGATCAGGTGCGCTGATCGTGTTCGGATACGCGCTGTTCACAACACAATTCACAACCGCGTTGCTCGGTGCTGCGCTGCTGACGATCCCCTACTTGCTGGTGCACCTGGTGTCGCCCGGGGCGTTCGGCGCCGGCGACGTGAAACTCGCGATCGGACTGGGTGCGGTGGCCGCGCTCGGCGGCGCGCGGACCTGGGTGTCGGCAGCGCTCGTCGCACCGGCACTCACCGCCGCGGTCGGCATCGTGGCGCTGACGGTCCGGCGAATGCGAGCCGATGCCGACAGCACCGCAGCAATCACGGTGCCGCACGGGCCTGCGATGTGCTTGGCGACGATGCTGGCGCTGGTGGTGACGCATGACAACTGACGCCACTCCGACACACCGGATCGATCCGCCCGGACTCGACTCTGCGGCGCTCTCACAGCGACAACCCGGCCGGTGACGGCAGGTGGTGCGACGACCATGTCACAGCCGGGGCGAGCGTGCCCGTGATCACGCCGGGCCGCGTGCCGGAGCACCCGCGCCGACATGGGAAGATGGACGACGTGTTGCGCTGGATAACTGCCGGAGAATCCCATGGTCCCGCCCTCGTCACCATCCTCGAGGGGATGGTGGCCGGTGTCGAGGTGACATCCGAAGAGATCTCCGCGCAGCTCGCGCGCCGCCGGCTCGGGTACGGGCGCGGCGCGCGAATGAAGTTCGAGGCCGACAAGGTCACCATCGTGGGCGGTGTGCGCCACGGCCGCACCATGGGTGGACCGATCGCGGTCGAGATCGCCAACTCCGAGTGGCCGAAGTGGACGATTGTCATGTCCGCCGACCCCGTCGACGAGACCGAGCTGTCGGATCTGGCACGCAATGCGCCGCTCACCCGGCCACGGCCTGGACATGCCGACTACTCGGGCATGCTCAAGTACAACTTCGACGACGCCCGCAACGTGCTGGAGCGGGCCAGCGCCCGCGAGACCGCAGCGCGCGTCGCGGCGGGCACGCTCGCCCGCAACTTCCTGCGGCAAGCCTTCGGTGTCGAGGTCGTCTCGCACGTCATCTCCATCGGAGCCGCCGCGAACAACACCGGTCTGGTGCCCACCGCGAAAGATCTTGCCGCCATCGACGAGAGCCCGGTGCGCGCGTTCGACAAGGACGCCGAGGCCGCGATGATCGCGGAGATCGAGGCCGCCAAGAAGGACGGCGACACTCTCGGTGGCGTCGTCGAGGTCGTCGTGGAGGGTCTACCGGTCGGGTTGGGCTCCTTTATCAGCGGCGAGAACCGGCTCGACTCGCGACTGGCCGCCGCACTGATGGGCATTCAGGCGATCAAGGGCGTCGAGGTCGGCGATGGTTTCGAGACCGCACGCCGACGCGGCAGCCAGGCACACGACGAGATGAAGCCGGGGCCCGACGGCGTGCTGCGCTCCACCAACCGGGCGGGCGGCCTGGAAGGCGGCATGACCAACGGCGAGGCGCTACGGGTCCGCGCCGCGATGAAGCCGATCTCGACGGTGCCGCGCGCGCTGGCCACAGTCGACATGACCACCGGCGAGGAAGCCGTCGCCATCCACCAGCGCTCCGACGTGTGTGCGGTGCCCGCCGCGGGTGTGGTCGCCGAGTCGATGGTGGCGCTGGTCGTCGCACAGGCCGCGCTGGAGAAGTTCGGCGGCGATTCGCTGACCGAGACCCTCGACAACATCACCAGCTACATCAAGCGCATCAGCGCCCGCCCACACGTGCCGCAATGATCGTCCAGACCGATCCGCGCGCACCGCGCGTGGTGCTGGTCGGACCGCCAGGAGCGGGGAAATCCACGATCGGCCGCAAGCTCGCGAGGGAACTCGGTGTCGAGCTGTACGACACCGACATCGGCATCGAGCGCGAGACCGGGCGCACCATCCCCGAGATCTTCGCCACCGACGGCGAACCCGAATTCCGCAAGATCGAGGAACGGGTGGTGCGCCGCGCCATCCTGGCCGAGCGCGGGGTGGTTTCGCTCGGCGGCGGTGCCGTGCTGTCCAAGGACACCAGGGCGCTGCTGCGCAACCGCACCGTGGTCTACCTGGAAATCAGTGTGGCCGAAGGACTTCGCCGCACCGGCGCGAGCACGGGACGACCGCTGCTCAACGGCGCCGATCCCGGCGCGAAGTATCGGGAGCTGATGCGCAAGCGGCGGCCGTTGTACCGGGAGGTTGCCTCGGTCCGGGTGCGGACCGACGGTCGTAGCCCTGGACGCGTGGTACGCATGATCATGGCGAAGCTGGGCATGGAGTCGGTCCTGCCGCAAGACGCGGAGCCCGACGCGACGGCAACCACCGGGACAGAAAGCACGACCACTCGGGGCACCGCGCAGCAAACGGCCCCGGGCGGCGAGAAAACACCGGGCACCGGAAATCCGCAGGGCAACAGCAGGTCACGCGCCCGTCGGGCGGCACGGGCGCGCGCCGCGGCGCGCCGCAGGGCCGCCCAGGGCGAACCGCAGCAGCAGGACAACACCGAGCCGGCACCCGCGCCGACGGAAACGTCCGGCGACACACCGACACCGGGCAGCCGGTCGCGGCGCGCTCGCGCACGACGCGCTCGCGCCCGAGCGATCAAACAAACGGCACGAACAGAATCGGAGCACACATGACCGAGCCGACTCGTCTCCAGGTCCGCACCGCCGACCCCTATCCCGTGATCATCGGCCGCGGGTTGCTCGGTGAACTGGTCGAAGCGGTCACCGGCGCGACCACCGGCGTGCGGACGGTCGCGATCTTCCATCAGCCGCCGCTGGCCGAAACCGCCGAAGCCGTGCGAAAGGCACTCGCCGACACCGGCATCGACGCGCATCGCATCGAGATCCCGGACGCCGAGTCGGGCAAGGACCTGGCCGTCGCGGGCTTCTGCTGGGAGGTGCTCGGACGCATCGGCCTGACCCGCAACGACGTCGTGGTGAGCCTTGGCGGCGGCGCGGCGACCGACCTCGCCGGGTTCGTCGCGGCCACCTGGATGCGCGGAGTGAATATCGTGCATGTGCCGACCACCCTGCTGGCGATGGTCGATGCGGCCGTCGGCGGCAAGACCGGCATCAACACCGAGGCGGGCAAGAATCTGGTGGGCTCCTTCCACGAGCCCGCCGCGGTACTGGTCGACCTGGTGACGTTGGAAACAGTGCCGCGCAACGAGATCGTCGCAGGCATGGCCGAGATCATCAAGGCCGGTTTCATTGCCGACCCGGTGATCCTGGAGCTGGTCGAGGCCGACCCGGAGGCCGCGCTCGACCCCAAGGGCGAGGTGCTCCCCGAGCTGATTCGCCGCGCGATCCAGGTGAAGGCGGACGTGGTCGCCGCCGACCTCAAGGAAGCCAGCCTGCGCGAAATCCTCAACTACGGCCATACCCTCGGTCACGCGATCGAGCGCCGCGAGCGCTACCGCTGGCGGCATGGCGCCGCCGTCTCGGTGGGCCTGGTCTTCGCCGCCGAACTCGGTCGCCTCGCCGGACGTCTCGACGACGCCACCGCCGATCGCCATCGCGCCATCCTGCAGAGCGTCGGCCTGCCGACCAGCTACGACGCCGACGCGCTTCCGCAGCTCCTCGACGCGATGCAGACCGACAAGAAGACCCGTTCCGGCGTCCTGCGTTTCGTCGTCCTCGACGGCCTTGCCAAGCCGGGCCGCCTCGAAGGCCCGGATCCGACATTGCTCGCCGCCGCGTACTCGGCGATCGCCAAGGAAGGCAGCCCGAGTAGCGGCGCGATCCTGCTGTAATCGGAAAACGCCCGGCGACAACGACAACGGCGCACCTCCACAGGAGGTGCGCCGTTGTCGTCGCTCGATACCCGGGTCAGGCCGGGGTCGGCCGCGCCGTGGGTGGCGTGGATTGATTGTCGTTGCGGCGGCCCGCCACCGCGCGGCCGATCGCGACGCCGAGCAGCGCGGGCACGAAGATCAGCAGGACGATGAACGAGGCCGAGGCGGTCAGCTCGAAGAGCAAGCCGTTGTCACCGAGGTCGAAGCGGGGCAGCCAGTCCAGGATCCAGGCGACGAGGCCGCTGCCGACGCCACCGGCCACCGCAGCCTTCAGCCACAAGATGGTCAGATCGGAGCCGCGCTCGGGGTCAGGGTGGGCGGCGCGGTCCTTGCGACCATCCAGCACGCCCCAGAACGCGATGACGCCGAGCAGGACGACCAGCGCCAGCATCCGCATCCACCCGCCTTGGGTCGGCCAGTACACCATCGCAAATCCCAGCACGGTACGCAGCACGACAACCAGCGCACCGAGGAGTGTGGCTCGCAACACCCAAGCATTCATGGTCAACACCATAGCCTCGAGTCTGCAAAGGGTCGACCAGTTCACTGACTGCCCGGCTGACCCTTTCGAACTGACAGGTGGTTATCGGGTTCGCACGGACATCTCAGTTGGAAGGAACCCAGAGATCGTACCGATCACTACCGTCATTACGCGGAACACACTGCGCCCGATCATTCCAGAGCGGCGCGCCCTTCAGACAGTTTGCCAGCGAGACGCCCGACGCCGAACCCACGCATTGGAACCCCCAGCGCGGCTGCGTTGATGCGCAGCCATCGCCCTGTGCCGCAGCCTGTCCGGCAAACACGAACGCAGACGCGGCGATCGTCATCGCGGCGGCTACCCCAACTCGAATGAACACCACACCGACCCCCCGTTGAAATGTGTTGGACAGCAAGATAATACCGGAGGTCTCGGCAGTGACAAGAGCATCACCGGATTACCCACGAACATGCTCCAGCTGCACGGGAGGGACGGCGTTGGCGTGCAGGCGTCGAGCTCGGGTCAAGCGGGAGCGGGCGTGAACTGGTTGCTGGCGGCGCGGGCGGAGAGGGCTCGGCCAGCGCCGACGCCGATGAGGGCGGGGATGAAGATCAGCAGGACGATGAACGATGCGGCTGCGGTGAGTTCGAAGAGCAGGCCGTTGTCGCCGAGATCGAACTTGGGGAGCCGGTCCAGCATCCAGGCGCCGAGGCCGCTGCCGAGCCCGGCCGCCGCCGCTGCCTCGAGCCAGACCAGAGCCGGGTCGGTGCCGCGTTCCGGATCGGGCTGGGCCGACCGGCCCATTCGCCCGTCCAGCACACCCCAGTACAGAACGGCAGCCACCAGAACGATCAGGCAGAACAGCCGCATCAACACCCCCCAGGTCGGCCAATTCACCATCGCGAACCCGAGCACCGTACGCAGGAAAACAACCAGCGCACCGAGCGCGATGGCGCGCAAAACCCAAGCATTCATGCCGACCACCATAACCCCGACCAGGGTGAAACTAGAACCCGTATCAGTTTTCGTAGCCGGCACTCGCCAATGCCGCCGCCATGTCCGCACGCGGTGCCGGACGGCCGGTGAACAGCTCGACCTGTCCGTATGCCTGGTTGAGCAGCATCTGCAAACCGCTGACCACCGTGTGTCCTGCGCGCGCCACCGCCTCGGCCAAGGGGGTCGGCCAGGGGTTATAGATCGCGTCGAGGACCACCGGGGCCAGCGCAACCGCGTCTGCGACCTCCACGGCCGCCGCAGCCGGGATCGTGCTGACCACAGCACCGGCTCGCTCGCACAGCCCGGCGAGTGCGGTGGAGTCGAAACTGGTCACCGCCGCGTTGATGCCGAGCCGCTCGGCGAGATCGATCATGCCGCTTGCCCGCCCGGCGTCCCTGGCGATGACGGTCACCGTCTTCGCGCCGAGTTCGGCGAGCGCGAGCAACGCGGGCCGCGCGGTGCCACCCGCACCGAGCACTACCGCCTCGGCCACATCGGTGACTCCACCGCCGCGTAGCGCGCCGAGCACGCCTTCCACGTCGGTGCAGTCAGCCAGCCAGCCTGCGTCGGTGCGGACAAGGGTGTTGGCCGAGCCGACCAGTACCGCCCGCTCGGTGCGCTCGGCGGCGTAAGCGAGCGCGGCCTCCTTACCCGGCATGGTCACCGAGAGCCCGACCCATTCCGGTCCGAGCCCGTCGACCAACCCGGGCAGCTGCTCGGCCGTACATTCGATGCGCTCGTAGCTCCAGTTCAGCCCGAGCGCACGATACGCGGCCAGGTGCAGCTGTGGCGATCGCGAGTGTGCGATCGGCTTGCCGAGCACCGCCGCCTTGCGACTATCGGCCACCATTGTCCTTGGAACTGTCGAGAATGCCGCTGCGCTGCGCCCGTGCGATCAGGCGCAGATGCTCCTGATAGTCGTCGGTGAACACGGTCGTACCCTGCTTGTCGACGGTGACGAAGTACAGCCACGGCCCCGCGTCCGGATTCTCCATGGCACGCAACGCGTTCAACGACGGCGCGGCGATCGGGGTCTTGGGCAGGCCCCGCATCGCGTAGGTATTCCAGGCGGTCTTCTGGGCGCGGTCGGCATCGGTGGTCGCCACCTCGGTGCGGTCCAGCAAGTAATTCACCGTCGAGTCGAACTGCAGCATCTGATCGATCTGCAGCCGGTTCACGATCACCCGTGCCACCTTGCCCATATCCTGGGGTTTCGCCTCGCGTTCCACCAACGAGGCGGCGACCAGCGCCTGATAGGGCGTCAGTTTTGTGTCGGCGCCGGACTGCAGCAGTCCGGTGGATTCATAGCTCCTCGCGCTCGCAGTCACCAATTGCCGAAGGATCTGCTCCGGTGTGGCGCTGGGATCGAAATCCCATGTGCCCGCAGCGATCAGACCTTCCAGCTGCCTCGTCCGGTCCGGGCAGTCCCTGACCCCCTGTGCCGCCCACGCGGGCACCCCGAGCGCGGAAAGGTCAAGGCTCGCGCCCGCGGCATCGAGCTGTTCGTAGGTCACACACTTCTGGTTGGCACCGATGCCGATGCAGCTGGCTTCCGCGATCTTGCGGTAGATGCCGTCATACCGCCCGCTGGTACTCATATCGTTTTGGTCGTGCAGCAGCCGTCCCTCGGAGACGACCAGGTTGCCGACGCGCGACTCCTTGCCGACCAGTGCTGTCACCGCCTGCATGGCGGGAACGTGGCTCGGTATCGCGTAGTAGCCGGGCTGCACCGCGTTCATGTTCGAATTCCGCACGGCCGCTTCGATGAACGCGGCACTGCTCGCGACGACGCCCTTGGCCACCATCGCGTTCGCGATCTGGTTGGAGGTGTCGCCCGGCTGCACCTGCACCACCACCAGCGGCCCAGCCGGTCCCGCGTAGTCCTCGGCGGGGCCAAAGGCGGATTTCACCCACTTGTAGCCTGCGAAGCCCGCGGCGACGACGAACAGCAGCACGAACACGCTTGCGATGGCCCACAGATTCCGCCGACGGCGCTTGCGCTCGGCCGCCTTGCGTGACGCGACACGGGTGCCCCGCCGCCGCGATCCACCGCGCGAGTTCGCCGACCGCGACTCGGCGCGGGGTTCCGAACGGCGGCCACGTGGCCGCCGTGGCTCCGGCAAGTCCTCGTCGTCACGCTCCGGCGCGGCGCGGCGCGCGCGCTGGCCACCGCCACGGGTCTGCGCAGGCGGCTCCAGCGGCTCCTCGTCGGTGTAGCGCGGGATGACCGTCGTGTCGTCCTCGTAGGCAGCCCAGGCGGCGTCGTCTCGCTTATAACGGCGAGACTCGACCTCACGCTGCCGAAAGCGTTCCTCGGCCTGCGTCCATCGATCCGTCATGCATCGTCCCCGGACGACGCGGGACGCACCGCTCCATGCCGCTGCTGCGGCACATCAGACGCGTTTTCGACCGACCTCAACACCGCACTCCGTTCGTCCAACCATCCTTGCAGGATCGATACGGCCGCCGCCTGATCGATCACCTGCCGCTGGCCACGCGCGCGAACTCCACTGTCCCGCAATGCACGTGCAGCTGACACCGTAGTCAAACGTTCGTCGGAAAGTCGGATAGGCACGGGAGCAATCGTGGTCCGCAAATGATCCGCGAACGCCATCGCCAGGGTGGCCGCGGAGCCTTTTTCGCCGCGCAATGTACGCGGCAGACCCACGATGACCTCGACGGCTTCGTATTCCCGCACAATTTCGGCAATTCTGGCTATGTCAGGTGCCAGACCGCCGCCGCGGGGATTCGGCTTAGCTCGAGGGACAGTTTCCACGGGCGTGGCGAGGATGCCGTCCGGGTCGCTGGCGGCGACGCCGATCCGGACACTTCCGACATCGACGGCAATACGCCTACCGCGACCGGGATCGGTCGCCGCGTCGGGCCGCTCGGCGCCGGGACTCTCCGAGTCGGTCATCACCCGGCGAGTTCGACCACCCGAGCACGGACCGAAGCTAGGCCGACTTCGATACCCGAGGGATCCGAGCCCGCGCCCTGAGCCATCTCGGGCTTGCCGCCACCGCGGCCGGCGATGCTCGGCCCGAAGCTGCCGACCAGATCGCCCGCCTTGAAGCCGAGATCCTGGGCGGCCTTGTTGACGGTCACCACGAACGGCACCTTGCCATCAGCGTTGCCGAGCAGCACCACGATGGCCGGGCTGCTGCCGAATCGGCCACGGATATCGGTGGCGAGCGTGCGCAGATCGCCCGCGGTGACGCCCTCGGGTGCCGTGGCGGCGACCAGCAGCACGCTGCCGATCCGCTCGGCCTCTTCGACGAACTTGCCCGCAGCGGACAGCACCGCAGCGACCTTGGTGCGCTCGAGTTCCTTCTCGGCCGTCTTCAACCGCTCCACCAGCTGCTCGACGCGACCCGGCACCTCTTCCGACGGCACCTTCAGCGACGACGCCACACCGGCGAGCAACGCCCGCTCCTTGGCCAGGTACTTGTAGGAGTCGAGGCCGACGAACGCCTCGACTCGACGCACACCGGAACCGACCGACGACTCACCGAGCAACGTGATCGGGCCGATCTGCGAGGAATGCTGCACGTGGGTGCCACCGCACAGCTCCATCGAGAACGGACCCCCGATCTCCACGACGCGCACTTCGTCACCGTAGTTCTCGCCGAACAGCGCCATCGCGCCCATTTGCTTGGCCTTGGTCAGGTCGGTGACGAAGGTGTTCACCGGGAAGTCCGCGCCGACCGCGTCGTTGGACACGGCCTCGATGTCGTTCTTCTGCTGCTCGGAAAGCTGCCCCTGCCAATTGAAGTCGAAGCGCAGGTAGCCGGGCTTGTTCAGCGAGCCCGCCTGCACCGCGTTCGGGCCGAGGATCTGGCGTAGCGCGGCGTGCACCATGTGCGTGCCGGAGTGGCCCTGAGTGGCGCCACGCCGCCAGGCCGGATCGGCCTGCGCGAGCACGACATCGCCCTCGGTGAGCTGGCCCTGCTCGACGGTGGTCTTGTGCACCCACAGCTTCTTGGCGATCTTCTGCACATCGTTCACGCGCAGCTTCACCCCGGCGGCGGTGATCGAGCCGCGGTCGGCGATCTGGCCACCGGACTCCGCGTACAGCGGGCTGCGATCGAGAATCACCTCGACGTCCTGCCCGACCGTGGCGACGGGAACCCGGACGCCGTCGGCGATCAACGCCAGCACGTGCGCCTCGGAGGTCAGCTCGTCGAAGCCGGTGAACTCGGTGGCGCCACGGTCGACGAGTTCCTTGTAGACCGACAGATCGGCGTGCGCGTGCTTGCGGGCCTGCGCATCGTCCTTGGCGCGCTTGCGCTGCTCGGCCATCAGCGAGCGGAATCCGTCCTCGTCCACCGCGAGGCCGGCCTCGGCGGCCATCTCCAGGGTGAGGTCGATCGGGAAACCGTAGGTGTCATGCAGGGTGAAGGCATCCGAGCCCGCAATGGTGTTGCTGCCCTTGGCCTTCACGGCCGCGGCCGTGTTGTCGAACAGGGTCGAGCCGGTGTTCAGCGTCTTGAGGAACGCCGTCTCCTCGCCGACCGCGACGGTCTCGATGCGGCGGAAATCGGTGGCGAGCTCCGGGTAGGACGGGGACATCAGGTCGCTGACGACCTTCATGAAATCGCCCATGACCGGCTTCTCCGCGCCGAGCAGCCGAGCCGAGCGCACGATCCGGCGCAGCAGCCTGCGCAGCACGTAGCCGCGGCCGTCGTTGCCGGGGTTGACGCCGTCGGCGATCAACATGGCGCCGGTGCGGGCGTGGTCGGCGATCACGCGGAAGCGCACGTCGTCCTCATGCGTGACGCCATAGGACCGGCCGGTCAGTTCCTCGGCCTTGTCGATGATCGGGCGCAGCAGATCGGTCTCGTACACGTTGTCCACGCCCTGCAGCAGGAACGCGACGCGCTCGACACCCATACCGGTATCAATGTTCTTCTTGGGCAGCGGGCCGAGGATCTCGAAGTTGTCCTTGCCGGTGCCCGCCCCGCGCTCGTTCTGCATGAACACGAGGTTCCAGATTTCGAGATAGCGGTCCTCGTCGGCCTCGGGACCGCCCTCGATGCCGTATTCGGGGCCGCGGTCGAAGTAGATCTCCGAGCACGGGCCGCACGGGCCGGGGATGCCCATCGACCAGTAGTTGTCGGCCATGCCGCGGCGCTGGATGCGCTCGACGGGCACGCCGACCTCGAGCCAGATCTGCTCCGCCTCGTCGTCGTCGAGATAGACGGTAGCCCACAGGCGTTGCGGATCGAAGCCGTAGCCGCCGTCCTCGACGCTGCTGGTCAGCAGCGACCAGGCGAAGGTGATCGCCTCGCGCTTGAAGTAGTCGCCGAAGCTGAAGTTGCCCGCCATCTGGAAGAAGGTGTTGTGCCGGGTGGTGACGCCGACGTTTTCGATGTCACCGGTGCGCACGCACTTCTGGACGCTGGTCGCGGTCGCGTAGGGCGGGGTCTGCTGACCGAGGAAGAACGGAACGAACTGCACCATGCCTGCGTTGACGAACAGCAGGTTCGGGTCGGCCAGGATCAGCGAGGCACTCGGCACCTCGGTATGGCCGGCACGGACGAAATGGTCCAGGAAGCGCCGTCGAATCTCGTGGGTCTGCACAGGTATCCAGCCTACCGGTGTGCCGCATCCGAATTTTCAGGGACCGGGGTGGTCCGCACCACCATCCGCCGATCCCGGCGAACCGGCCACCCCGTCGGCGTTCGACCAGGTCCAGCGCGGCCTACCACTTCATCACACCTCACGCGCCTCGTCGGACGCTGATACCGCTGCATCGAACGCGCTGATCATCGCCTCTAGGCGGTAGACCTGCATGATCGCCATGGCGAATCGGCGCAGTGCAGCGGTTCGAGAGTTTGCGCGCAGAGTACCGGCGCGGAGTACGTGAAGTCGAGACGGGCCCTGTCCAGCGGGGCTCGCGGTCGGCGATGTCGCAATGCCCTTCACCCACCAGCCCGCGGGTGGGTCGGTGACCGGCTCGCGGGGCGTCATGCTCCAGGAATACCTGGCCGACGAGTTCGCCACGGATGCGGGCCGCGGTCTTGTCGAAGATCGACTCGAGGTGATCCTGGACGGTGTAGGCGGATGCGCCGAGCGCCCTGGCGATGTCTGTGGTGGCGCGGCCCTGGATGCAGAGCAGGGTCACCAGGCATCAGCGCTGCGACTATCGTCGCCACCGCGACGTGAGCGGCCGGGTCCGCGAGATCGACACCGCCCTGGATCGGGCAGGGGCGCGCGGGTGGTCGTGGCACGACGACGAGGCCGGCGCCCACCGTGTGCCTAGCCTCGTTTGCCTGTGCGCATACCCCGCACGATCCGCCGGAGCCGGCCCACCCGAGCCTGGATGTCACGCTCCGCGCCGTGATCGGTCGGGTGGTAGTAGTCGATGCCCACCAGTTCGTCCGGCGGATACTGTTGCGCGAGAACACCATCCGGATTGTCGTGCGGGTACCTGTAGCCCTGGGCGTTGCCCAGCTTCGCGGCACCCGCGTAGTGGCCGTCACGCAGGTGTGGTGGCACCGCGCCTGCCTTGCCCGCGGCGACATCGGCCATGGCCGCGCCGATCGCGGCGATGACGGCGCCCGATTTCGGGGCGGTGGCGAGGTGGATCGTGGCCTGCGCCAAAGCGAGTCGCCCCTCGGGCAGACCAACCAGCTGGACGACCTGGGCGGCGGCGGCCGCAGTCTGCAGTGCGGTGGGGTCGGCCATGCCGATGTCTTCGCTGGCGTGGATCATCAAACGGCGGGCGATGAAGCGGGGATCCTCCCCCGCGCTGAGCATGCGCGCCAGGTAGTGCAGGGCGGCGTCCACATCGGAGCCGCGAATGGACTTGATGAAGGCGCTGATCACGTCGTAGTGCTGGTCGCCGGCACGGTCGTAGCGCACCGCGGCCTTATCGACGCTGGCCTCGACGAGATCCACGTCCACAGCGCCGTCCAGAGACGACTCGGCCGACGCCTCCAGCGCGGTCAAGGCACGGCGGGCGTCGCCGCCCGCGATGCGCACGATGTGATCGAGCGCGGCATCGGTCACCTTGTACTCGCCGTTGAGGCCGCGTTCATCGCCGATTGCGCGTTCCAGCACCAGACGGATATCGGCCTCGGTGAGCGACTGCAGCTGCAGCACCAGCGAGCGCGACAGCAATGGCGATACCACCGAGAAGGACGGATTCTCCGTCGTCGCGCCGACCAGCAGCACGATCCGGTTCTCTACCGCAGCCAGCAGTGCATCCTGCTGTGTCTTGGAGAAGCGGTGCACCTCATCGATGAACAGCACGGTCTGCTCGCCCGCAGTGAGCCTGCGGCGCGCCACGTCGATGACCGCGCGCACCTCTTTCACCCCGGCCGACAAGGCCGACAAGGCCTCGAAGCGCCGGCCGGTGGACTGCGAAATCAGCGAGGCGAGGGTGGTCTTCCCGGTGCCCGGAGGCCCATACAGCAGCACCGACGCCGCGCCCGAACCCTCGATCAACCGCCGCAGCGGTGACCCCGGGCCGAGCAGATGCTGCTGGCCGACCACTTCGTCCAGCGCGGCGGGCCGCATCCGCACAGCAAGCGGGGCGCCCGCATCGCGGCGCACCACTCTATCGATGGTGTGCTCCGTCGGCGCGGCATCGCCGGGCACGTCGAACAGGCCTTCGCTCACGCTGAGCAGGTTACCGAGACGCACCGACAACGCCGCAGCGCAGCCGTTTCCTCGATGTTCACTGTGACGTCGGGCGGTCCGATTTGCGTGTCGACCGGACATCGGATGTGATCACTACCCGTGGCTGAAAACACGGTCGTTTCACACCCCGGCTCCCCCGGATCCCTCGCCCGGCGCACCCTGCTGAAGGGTGGCGCTGCAGCAGCGGCCGCCGCCACCACGCTGGTGGTCGCCGCACCGGCGCGCGGCGCTGCCGAACCGGTGTTCCGGCATGGCGTTGCCTCCGGCGATCCGCTGCCCGACGGGGTGATCCTGTGGACCCGCGTCACCGTATCCGATGCCGCGGCACCGGGTTCTGGTGTCGGCGAAGCAGCGGCAGTGCGCTGGGAAGTCGCCGCCGACGAGCGGTTCACCTCGCTCGTCGCAGCCGGAACCGCCACGGCCACAGCGGATTCCGATCACACCGTCAAGATCGACGTGAGTGGGCTCGCACCCGGCACCCGCTATTACTACCGCTTCACCGCGTTCGGGGTGACCTCACCGGTCGGGCGCACCTGCACCGCACCCGCCGCCTCGGCCACCCCCGACCGCCTGCGGTTCGGCGTGGTCTCCTGCGCGAACTGGGAGGCCGGATACTTCGGCGCCTACCGGCACCTGACGGCGCGTACCGATCTCGACGCGATCGTGCACCTCGGCGACTACATTTACGAGTACGGGCGCGGCGAGTACGGCGGCCGCAACGGCTCGGTCCGCCCGCACGACCCCGCGAACGAGATCGTCACGCTGGCCGACTATCGGATCCGACACGCGCAGTACAAGACCGATCCGGACCTGATGGCCCTGCATGCGCTCGTGCCGTTCATCTGCACCTGGGACGATCACGAGGCCGCCGACAACTCCTGGTCCGGCGGCTCCAGCCACCACAACCCCGCCCTCCAGGGCGACTGGCAGGACCGGCGCGCGGCGTCGGCCCGCGCCTACCTGGAGTGGATGCCGGTCCGCACCAGCGGCTCCGGCGCCGACGTGCAGATCTACCGGCGGCTGCGTTTCGGCACCCTCGCCGAACTGTCGATGCTCGACCTGCGCAGCTACCGCGATCAGGAGTCGAAGCCCGGCGCCGGCTGGCGCGAGATGGACAACCCGGCGCGCACCATCACCGGCAAGGCGCAAATGGAGTGGCTCACCGCCGGTTTGGCGTCCGCACCGGTGCGCTGGAAACTGGTCGGCAACTCGGTGATGATCGCACCGTTGGTGTTCCCGCCCCTGGAGCCGTCCACCACCGCGGCCGTCACGACCATGATGGGCGTGCCGCAGGCGGGCATTCCGGCCAACAGCGACCAGTGGGACGGCTACACCGCCGACCGGCAGCGGCTGTTCCGCGCGATCACCGACCAGCAGGTCGGTGATGTGGTCTTCCTGACCGGCGACATCCACTCCTCCTGGGCCGCAGACCTGCCCGTCGACGCCGCGAACTACCCGGGCGGACCGACCGTCGGCGCGGAATTCGTCGTCCCCTCCGTCACCTCCTCGAGTCTCGGCGAAATCATGAAGGCGCCACCACGCACGGTCGCGGTGCCGGTGGAAGAGTCGATCAAGGGCGTCAACCACCACCTGCGCTACGTCGAATTGGATTCGCACGGCTACGGCGTGCTCGAGGTCAACCCCGACCAGACCCAGATGGACTGGTTCTATCTCACCGATGTCGCGGACCCGAATTCCGGCGTCCGCCACGGCGCCTCCTACGCCGTCCGCTCCGGCGGCCGCATCGAACCACGTCCGGCACTGCTGCCATGACGACCGTCACGCCGAGATTCACCTGGCAAGTCGCGATACGCGAACCACGAATCGGGGCAGAATTCTTTTCCGACGGTTGTCGATTTCCGTCGAACTCGCTCGTCGGGATGAGTATGGGACCCGAACGGCGGGTTCCGCCACCGAAGGAGCGCTGTCATGAGCCAGTATCTGGTGCTGATCTATGAAGACGAGAATGCCTACGCGACCGCCTCACAGGAAGTCATGGGCGCGGTCTACCAGGACCACGTGACGTTCCAGGAGATCGCGGGCGATGCGCTACAAGGCGGAAACGCCCTGCAGCCGACCCCCACCGCCACCTCGATACGCAAGAACGACAACGGCGATTTCACCGTGACCGACGCGCCGTTCGGCGAGGCCAAGGAGGCGCTCGGCGGCTACTACCTGCTCGAGGCTCCTGATCTGGATGCCGCGATCGCACTGGCCAAGCAGGTGCCCGCCCGATTCGGCGGTGTCGAGGTGCGCCCGATCATGGTTTTCGAATAGACCGAGCGCAGGCAGGGAACGGGCGGTCGATGTCGATCCACACCCCCGCGGCCGAACGGGCAGCCGCGGCCGTCGAGCAGGCGCACCGTCGCGAATGGGCCTTCGTGCTCGCCGCGACGGTGCGGCTGGTCCGCGATTTCGATCTGGCCGAGGAGTGCGTGCAGGACGCCTACGCCAAGGCGCTCACGGAGTGGGCGGCCGACGGCGTGCCTGCGAAACCCGGTGCCTGGCTCACCACCGTCGCCCGGCGTCGCGGCCTCGATCTGCTACGCCGCAATTCGACCATGCAGCGCAGCCTGCCGCTGCTGGTCACCGACCACGTCGAAGGCGACACAGCCGATCTCGCACTCGCCGCTGTCGACGCCGCCACCGATATCCCCGACGACCGACTCCGGCTGATCAGCACCTGCTGCCACCCGGCGCTGGCCCGCGAGGCTCAGGTGGCGCTCACCCTGCGCCTGGTCTGCGGCATCACCACCCCTGAGGTCGCACGCGCCTTCCTGCTCAGCGAGTCGACCATGGCGGCGCGAATCACGCGCGCCAAGAAGAAGATTGCACTGGCAGGCATCCCCTATCGGGTGCCGTCGGTGCGGGAACTGCCGCAACGCCTCGACGCCATCTGCGCTGTCATCCATCTGTTGTTCACCACCGGCCACACCGCGCCGTCCGGCGATGCGCTCGTCCGTGCCGATCTCGTCGAGCGCGCACTGCAATTGGCGCGGATGATGCATGCGCTGGTGCCCGACGATCCGTCGATGACCGGTCTGCTGGCACTGATCCTGCTCACCGACGCCCGCAGGGCGGCACGCGTGACCGCGGACGGCGAACTGTGCACCCTCGAACATCAGGACCGTGCCCGGTGGGACCGTGCGGCCATCGCCGAGGGCGTCGCATTGGTGAAACACGCGCTGCCACATACCGACCGGTACACGCTGCAGGCCGCGATCGCAGCGGTGCACGATGAGGCGCCGAGCTGGGAACAGACCGACTGGCGGGAAATCACCGGTCTGTATGTTCTGCTGCTTCGGGAGTGGCCGTCCCCGGTGGCCCGCCTGAATTATGCGGTGGCGGTCGGGCTTTCCGGCAATCCGAGCCGCGCGCTCGCCCTGCTGAACGACCTTGCCGCCGAGCCCGCCCTGGCCACCTACGGCTACCTGGAGGCCTCTCGCGCGGCGTTCCTCGCCCGGCTCGGCCGCACCGCAGATGCCGCGACGGCCTATGAACGGGCGCTGCTGCTCACCGAGAACACCGTCGAACGCGCCTATCTGGAAAAACGTGCGGCCGAACTCGACCCGTGACCACGGCACCGTCTTCGAATGCCCCACATATCGAATCCGGCATGCACCGGATGAATCCTGTTCGGTCCAGACCTGTTCGGACCGGTCGGCTACTCGGACCAGCGCTCTTCGAGCATGGCCGAGACATCCTCGGCGAAGTCGCCGACAGCATCGTCACCCGTGCAGCGGGCGTCCTCGGCCAGCGCCGCCCAGCGGTTGATCAATGCCTCCGAGCGCGGCACCGAGAGCCCGTGCTCGCGAGCCGCGGCGATGCGGGCATGGTCCGCGGGCAGGAACCAATAGGTCGACAGCCACACCCAGATCAGGCGGGCCTCCAGGATGCGCTCGGCGAGCACGTCGTCGTCGGCCAGTGCCTGCCAGACGCCGACGACCTCCGAGCGCCACGCCTCTACCATCTGCTGTGCGCGTTCGCGGGACAGTTCGAAGTCGCACAGGCATCCAGGGAAAGACACCAGCGCGTAGGCGATGTCGAGGGTGGCATCACGGAAACCGCCCCATTCGTAGTCGAGGAACCGCGCGCCCTCCTCGTTCAGGATGACATTGTCCGGGCACAGATCCGAGGGACTGAAGGCGCGGAACCGCCCCGCGGAGAACAGGCGGTTACCACGCACGATCCGCTCGGCGATCTCACCGGGCACCTCGATGCCGAGTTCGCGCTGCAGCATGCCGGGCACCTCGGAGATTGCGGCCTCGGCCTGCTGCGCGATGCCGTCGACCCGGTGCACCACATCGACGCGGCGCAGCAGCGCGACGAAATCCGCCTCGCGCCCAACAGTTGCCGCATGCATTCTGCCGAGCGCCTGTGCGAAGGCCATCAACCCGTTACGGGTCGCAGGCTCCGAGCCGGACTGCAGGACTGCGGTGATGCTGGCGTTGTCACCGAGGTCGCTGAGGATGAGCAACCGGTCGGGCAGGCTGTGCGCTATCAGGTACGCGCCGGGTCGTTGCTCGCGACTGAGCGCAGTCGTGAACTGGTAGGACACCGCTTCGCGCAGGAATGCGGAGTCGATGCTGGCCACACCGGGCGCTAGCCCTCCGGTGCGGCGATCCTCTGCGGAGCCACGGACCTGCTTGACAATCAGCGTCCGTGGCAACGAAAAGGCGTTCTCTGAAACACGTACGCGTAGGACTGTTGTCCTGCCACTGCCGCTGAGCTCGATCGGATCGCTCAGCTTCACCGGAGCACCCATTCGCTTGGTAAGCAACTGTTGCGCTGCGGACACGACTTCGGCGGCGCGTTCGGCCAATAGTGCGGTCATCGCCATTCAAGCTACTCGCACCGGGTCACTTCTAGCGAGCAGTTACACAACCTTTCCGCGTCGTTCGGCGTGTCTCGGTCGAGGTTGCGGAACGGGCGCTCCTTGCTTGACACCATTGCGCGCGTCCGGTTTTCTCATCGTCAACTGCCGTGCGCCACACCGCAAACCAGTTGCGTCGAAAGGTCTACGACAATGGCCGACACACCGTCATCCACACCGAACGATCCAGCTGGCGAGTCTCCCGAGCACAGCGGTGGCGAGAAGTTCGCCGCGCAGGGTCAGCACGAAAGCTCCGACCCGCAGTCGCCGAGCACCGGCACCGGCACCGGCACCGAGCACGGCCGCCACGAGATGGCGGGTCCTGCCGGGTACCCGCAGTTCGAGGGCCCGGGCGCGGCACAGTACGGCAGCGAACCGGTGGAGCCACCGCCCGCGGTGGCTCCGATGCCGCAGGCCCCGCCCCCTCGACAACCGCCTGCGCCGCACCAGCCGACCTACGGTCCGCCGGGGACCGGTCCGGCGGGTCCCCAGCCCGGCATGATGCCGCCGCCCGGGATGCAGCCCTACCCCGGCGCAACACCGCCACCGCCCAGCATCATGCCGCCACCGCCCGGCGGCCCGCTGCCGACCTACGGCTATCAAGCCGCTGACAACGTTCCCCGCAGTCTCGATGTCGGCAACGCGTTGAGCTACGGCTGGGAGAGGTTCCGGGCGAATCCGCTGCCGTGGCTCGGCACCACCGCGGTCGGCGTACTCATCTATCTCGCGTTCGTCCTCGTCGTCCGGATCACGAATCCGACGTCGATGCTGCCCGTGCTGCTGATCTTCCTGGCCGTGATGGTTGGGATCTGGCTGCTCCAGGCCGCGCTCGTCCGTGGCGCGTTGTACGAAACCGACGGCTACAAACCGGTTTTCGGGTCGTACTTCCACTTCGTGAACGCGGGCAATGTGCTGCTGACCGCACTGCTGGCGTTCGTGCTCACGGGGATCGGTTTCGCGCTGTGTGTCCTGCCGGGGCTCATCGCCGGGTTCCTGTGCATGTTCGCGCTGCACTATGTCGTGGATCAGGATCTGGGCCCGTTTGCCGCGATCAAGGCCAGCGCCACCCTTGTTGTCACCAATGCCGGGCCGGTGCTGTTGCTCGCTCTCGCGGTCGTGGTGCTGACCGTCGTCGGCACGATTCTGTGCGGTCTCGGTTTGTTCGTTGCCGCGCCGGTGGCAACTATCGCGGTGACCTTCGCCTACCGCACCCTGACCGGCGGCATGGTCGCGCCGCTCTGAAAACTGGAGCGTGCGGTCGCTAGCCGACCAGCGACCGCATTCCGACCCACTGCTTGAAGCGCGATATTGGTCCGCCCTCGCTGCCTGCGCGAGGGCGCATCTCCAGCACGATCACCCCGGCCACCACGATGCCCGCCAGATTCACCGCCAGCTGGCCGGCCGACATGAACGCGATGCGCCATTCCCCCATGGTGGCCGCGACCACGGCGAATCCGGCCGCAGGCACCGTCGTCACCGAAATGAACACCCCGATAAGAGCGGCCGATTTCGCGGTGACCAACGAAAGCATCCCCGCCCCACCGGCGAGCAGCGCGACGACGAGCGAAAACGGACCGACCTCGTAGATGAAGTCGACGTTCTTGATGTCCTCGATGCCTGCGAGGTCGATCCAGCCGAACTGCTCCCAGGCCAGCGTCGCCGCCAGAGTGAACAGCATTGCCACCGGGAACCCGATCGCCAGCGCGAGCGCCGAACGGCGCGCGAGCCGAAAATCACGACGCACCAACCCCACTGCGAACGCCGCCAGCGGCCCGAACTCCGGGCCGACGACCATCGCACCGACGATCGTCACCGGCGAGTCCGTCGCCACACCAACGGCTGCGAGCAGACAGGCGATGGTGAGGAAGGCGACGAAGGTGGAGTTTAGCGACGACTCCTCATGCACCTGGTTGAGCAGCTCCTCCCACACCACCGCATCGGTCGGATCGCCCGGCGCCTCCGTGATCGCGCGCTCCCCGGCATCGGAGAGCACGGTCTCCACTGGTCCGAGAGTGATGCCGCCGGAATGGGTGATGCCGAGCGAGGTGAGGTCGGCCAGCACATCGTTGGCCGCCTCACGCGCGACATCGGCCTGCACCAGATCCCCCGCAGGCTCGACGGCGATACCCCGCGCCAGCGTCACATGCGTAACGCCCGGATCCGCGGCCAGCACCGACATCACCTTGTCGGTCACATCGGGTGGGCTGATCATACGCAAGTGCAGCAATGGATCCCCTTGTGGTCAGCGTCGATCGAACGACATCGAAAACTGACCAGAAGGTACCGCCTGTGCCGTCGAGCCCGCCATTCCCCGATACGGTCCGCAACCCCCCACGTCGGCGATGCCGTTCAGGGGTTGGTTTCGGTCCGACCACTGCGGGCACTTCCCGGCAGATCCGGCAATCCTGCCTTCTCGACGCGAGAAGTACCCGCTGAGTCCGTGACGGGCACCAGCTGAAGGGCAGTAGGCGGACTACTCCGCGGTGCGCTCGCCCGTGGCATCGTCGCCCTTCGCCTCCGGGGCCTTCTTCTTCTCCGGTTTGAAGTCGAGCCCGGCTTCCTTGCGCTGCTGCGGGGTGATCGGCGCGGGCGCGTCGGTCAGCGGGTCGACGCCGCCGCCGGTCTTCGGGAAGGCGATCACCTCGCGGATCGAGTCGAGCCCGGCGAGCAGCGCAGTGATGCGGTCCCAGCCGAAGGCGATACCGCCGTGCGGGGGCGCGCCGAAAGCGAAGGCATCCAACAAGAATCCGAACTTCTCCTGCGCCTCCTCATGGCTGATGCCCATCACCTTGAAGACCCGCTCCTGGACATCCCTGCGGTGAATACGGATGCTGCCGCCGCCGATTTCGTTGCCGTTACAGACGATGTCGTAGGCGTAGGCGAGCGCGGAGCCGGGATCGGTGTCGAAGGTGTCGATAGACTCCGGCTTCGGCGAGGTGAACGCGTGATGCACGGCCGTCCAGGCCGAATAACCCAGCGCCACATCGCCGCTCGCGGTCGCATCGGCCGTCGGCTCGAACATCGGCGCGTCCACGATCCAGACGAAGGCCCACGCGTTCTCGTCGATCAGGCCGACCTTGCGGGCGATCTCCCCGCGAGCCGCACCGAGCAGCGCGCGCTGTGCCTTGGCCGGACCGGCCGCGAAGAACACACAGTCACCAGGCTCTGCGCCGACGTGCTTGGCGAGGCCATCGCGCTCGGACTCGCTGAGGTTCTTGGCGACCGGACCGCCGAGCGTGCCGTCCTCCTGCACTAGCACATACGCCAGGCCCTTCGCGCCGCGTTGCTTGGCCCATTCCTGCCATGCGTCGAGCTGACGCCGCGGCTGGCTCGCACCGCCCGGCATCACGACCGCGCCGACGTACTCGGCCTGGAAGACCCGGAAAGGCGTGTCCTTGAAGTACTCCGCGCACTCGGTGATCTCGACACCGAACCGCAGATCCGGCTTGTCGCTACCGAAGCGACGCATCGCCTCCGCGTAGGTCATGTGTGGAATCGGGAAGGGGATCTCGTAGCCGACCAGCTGCCACAGCGCCGCCAGGATCTCCTCGGCGACCAGGATCACGTCCTCCTGGCGCACGAAGCTCATCTCGAGGTCGAGCTGGGTGAACTCGGGCTGACGATCGGCGCGGAAATCCTCGTCGCGGTAGCAGCGGGCGATCTGGTAGTACCGCTCGATCCCACCGACCATGAGCAGCTGCTTGAACAGCTGCGGGCTCTGCGGCAGTGCGTAGAAGCTGCCGGGCTGCAAACGCGCGGGCACCACGAAGTCGCGAGCGCCTTCGGGCGTCGAGCGGGTCAGCGTCGGGGTCTCCACCTCGATGAACTCGTGGGAAGCCAGCACCGCGCGGGCGGCGGCGTTGACCTTCGACCGCAGGCGAATGGCCTTACCCGGCGTCTCACGACGCAGGTCGAGGTAGCGGTACTTGAGGCGGGCCTCGTCACCAGGCTGCTCATCGAGCTGGAACGGCAGCGGGGCGCTCTCGTTGAGCACCTCGAGCTCGGTGACGTTCACCTCGATGCCGCCGGTCGGCAGCTCCGGGTTCTCGTTACCGTCCGGCCGCAGCTCGACCACGCCGGTGACCCGGACGCAATACTCGGCGCGTAGCCGGTGTGCCTGCGCGGCGGGCTCGCCCTCGCGGAACACCGCCTGCGCCACACCCGACGCATCGCGCAGATCGATGAAGATCACGCCACCATGGTCACGTCGCCGGGCCACCCAACCGGTGAGGGTGACGGTCTGACCGGCGTGCTCGCTTCGCAGCGAACCAGCCAAGTGGGTGCGCAGCACGGGATTCCTTTCGACGAATGTGACACCGGAAAGGCCACCCGGTGCGGTTGCCATCGTAGTGAGACACATTCCCGGAGTGAAAACCGATATCGCCGGACCCGTGCCAAGCTATACCGGCGGGGTATGACCGAGGCATGCGGACGAGCAGAAAGCGACGGCGATGACCTTCAACGAGGGCCTGCAGATCGACCCGAATCGAGCCTCGTCCGGCGGCGGGCCAGGTATGGGCGGCAAGATCGCGTTGGGCGGCGGCGCGGGCGGTTTGATCCTGCTCGTGCTCGGGCTGCTGCTCGGCGGGGACCCTGGTTCGCTGCTCGGTCAGCTGAACGGTACCGAGGAATCGCAGGTGCAACCGGGCACCGCGGGCACGCCGCAGCACTGCAAGACCGGCGCGGACGCCAACAAGTATGTCGACTGCCGCGTGGTGCTCACCGCGCAGAGCCTCGACGCGGTGTGGGCCGCCGAGCTGCCCAAGCAGGCGGGCAACCGCTACATGCAGCCGAAGCTGGTGCTGTTCTCCGGCGCCATCTCGACCGGCTGCGGCAATGCGACGAGCGCGGTCGGACCGTTCTACTGCCCGGCCGACCGGACCGCCTACTTCGATACCAGCTTCTTCCAGGAATTGGTCGACCGCTTCGGCTCCAGCGGCGGTCCACTCGCGCAGGAGTATGTGGTCGCACACGAAATCGGCCACCACATCCAAAACCAGCTCGGCGACATCGGACGCGCCCAGCGCGATCTGCGCGGACCGGAGTCCGGCGCGGTCCGCACCGAGCTGCAGGCCGACTGCTATGCGGGCATCTGGGCGCATTTCGCCGACAAGCTGCCTGCACCTGGCGGTGGCCAGCCGTTCCTGAAGCCACTGTCCGACAATGACATTCGCGACGCGCTCTCTGCCGCGTCCGCGGTCGGCGATGACCGCATACAGCGTGCGGCGCAGGGCCGGGTGAACCCGGAAGCCTGGACTCACGGATCCTCCGATCAGCGCCAGAAGTGGTTCCTCACCGGCTACCGCACCGGTGAGGTCAACGCCTGCAACACGTATTCCGCTCCGGACCTGAACAATCCGCCCGGGCTGCGCTGAACGAACCACTCCGACAACAACTCTGCCCGGCGCCGGATGCTCGACACGGCAGCCGGGTGGGGCCGCCGCAATTCGGCACGCTGTAATGATCGATGTCGAATTGCCCGGGGCACACCGAAGATGGGGATTTCATGCGAAAAATGACATCGGCACTGCTGATTCTCGTAGTGGCACTTGCGGGCAGCTGGGGCGTTGCCTCGGCCGAGCCGGCACCGGATGCACCAACGCCCGCGGTGCCCACCGTCGCCCTGCTCACGCTGACGACCATGCCCAGCGGCTGGCAGAGCCGCATCGACCTGCGCCCGGCGCTGGAGGTGTACCCCGACGGCCGCGCGATCAAGACGCCGGACGCCACGGCCGCCGATCGGGTCCCCACTACGCCGCCGCAACGACTGAACGGGACGGTCTCGCCGGTTGTGCTGAACGCGGCGCTTGCCGAGATCAGGGCATTGGCGACGCTGGATCTCGGCATGCCGAGCGCCACCGATCAGGGCACCCAGATCATCGATGTCATGCCGCAGCAGCCGGACCAGGACGTGCACGTGATCATGTATGCCCCGGATCTCACCGACGGCCTGACCAGCGAGCAGAAGGCCGCACGTCAACGTTTCGGCGACCTGTACCGCAAACTCGTGGACTCCTTCGTGCAGGGTTGATCGCGGTACACGAGGCTACCGGCCTCCCCAATTCTCGCGGCCGCGACCGGTAGCGTTCCGATGGCAAACGGTGTTCCACCCATGCCCGAGGAAGGAACCTGGCCCGATCATGATTGCCCAGCTCAGGCCTACCGTCGGCACCACCGTCCTCACGGCGATGGGAGCCGCATTGATTCTGGCCGGTGGTCCCGCGCTCGCCGCCGCTCCCTCGGTCACCATCGACACAGAACGTCCGTGAAAAAGCACGGCCATATCACCAATGTCGAAGTAGAAATCACCTACAGCTGCGATGCCAACGGCACCCACGGTGCCTCTCGTGATCAGGGTGGAGAAGGAACCCGCCACAACAACACCGATTCGGCCAGTGGCCGAGCGATCGGCATACCGATCTGCGACGGCAAGAGCCATACCAGCTCGGCCACGGTCGCCTCTGCTGCCGATTCGATTGCAAGTTTCCAGCCGGGCGACAGCGTGCGGGTGATCGTCGAATTCCTCGACGACGCGGGCAAACTGCTACATAACAGCACGCAGTCCGAGCAACTCACCCTCACCTAGGTTTTGGCCGACCACCCAGCTCGTCGATAACTGTGCCTACCTCCCGCGGCCGGGAGGTAGGCACTATCGCGAGATGCCGTACCGGCGCCGGCTCAGAACTGGTCCTGCTCGTAGTCGGAGCTGACCATCTCGTCCGAATGCGTCGCACCGATGACGTCCGGCGTGGACTCACCGAGCGGCCCCGTGAGGTCGTCGTTGCCGGTGCGGCTCTGGTACGGGTCCACGTTGCGCGAGTGTTCGTCGTTGTCACTGCCGCGCTGCCCTGCCGCGGCGGGAGCGCCACCGCCCATGAAGTTGGAGTTGCCTGCTCCGGCCGGGGTGGTGCTCGAGCCGGAACCGAGCGACGAACCCGGCATACCCGCGACCGGCCGCAGCGCGGGCGGCACCGTGGCGCCGGGCAATCCACCCGCCTTCGGCGTCGAAGGTGAGCTCGGGCTGCTCGGCGAGCCGGAACGGCTCGGGCTGCCGGAGCGGCTCGGCGAACCGATCGCGCCGCTCGGCGAGCCCGTTCCGCCCGGCGAACTCGGATTCGCCGAGGCCGGATTCGTCGAGGCGCCGAGACCTGAGCCACCCGTGTCGAGCGCGCTGGCCGCTTTGGTCCCGGTGTCCTGCGCGACTTCCTGGGCCTGAGCCATGATCGGCTCACCGATGTTCTGCATCACCGCTTGCGCCACTTCTTGCGGCTGCGGCAACCCACCCGGTGCGATCAGCTGGTTCACCAGGCCGGTCAGCTCGGCCGTCTTGCCGGCCAGGTCGCCGCGGGTCGCATTGGCAACGCCTACCGCTTGCCCGAGATGCTCGGTGGCAGTGGCGATCAGCGAAGCCTGCGCGGGCGGGGTCAGGATCAGCGGCGCGAGCGCGGCGGCCTGGGTGGCGAACGAGGTCGCGATCCCGGTCAGCTGCACGTTGCCCTGCTGCACCACTGCGGCGGCCTTCGTGGTCAGATCGGAGATGTCGAAGCCGCGCTGGCTGGTGTCCTGCCCCTCGGTGTTCGCCTTCTGTCCCGCGACCTGCGCATTGCGCGCGGCCTGCCCTTGCCACAGCTGGTCGACGGTCGCCATGCTGCCCTTGCCTACCTGCATCGCCGATTCGATGACCTTGGAGGACTCGGCCAGAATCTTGGTCGGGTCGATGGCGCCGAGGATGCCGGTGCCGAAACTGCCGAGCAGATCCAGGATCGGTTTGAACAGCATGTCGACGCCGGGCAGTGCGGGCAAGGACAATCCGCTCATCAACGCCGCGACCGGATCGGCGGGCAGTGCAGGCAGTGCGGATATATCCGGCACTGCCGCGGCAGCCGGAGTTGCAGCAGCCGCCGCACCAGCGCCACCACCGAGCGCGCCATGGGCCTGACCGAGCACGCCCTGCGCCGCGCCGAGGACGGGAGCCGCTGCGTGACCGATCGCCGCGTTGGCGCTGTCGAGCTTGCTCGACACGTCCGACGGAATGCCGGCGAGGATGTCGTTCGGGTCGGATGCCGGATTGCCGGACAGGCCCGGCATCCCGGCCGGGGCGGCGCCGAAGGTCTGCGAGTCTTCGCTGATCTTGCGCGCCAGATAGAACTCGGGCGCCTCGATCGGCGGCATGTCGGCGGGCAACTGCCCCAACGGCACGTCGATCAGCCCCTGCGACGGTGCGCTCTGCGCGGCGTTGATCGCCGACTGCTGTGCTGCGCCCGCGGCGTGATCGACCGCGCTCGCGGTCTGGTCGGCGGGTGCGATGACACCCGAATTCGCCGTGTCCAGCGGCTTCATACCGCGCCTCCGATCTGGTTGCCGAGCGACGCCATCGAGCCTGCGTTGCCGAGATCGGTGCTGTTGATGGTGGCAACCGTGCTGAAGGTGGCCTCCGACAACTTGGCGTACTTCCCCGAGAGATCATTGATATCCCTGGCCTGCAACACCTGCGCGGCGGCGAACGCCACCAGATAGTCGGCGCCGATCAATCCGAAGACCGGCGTCATCGCGACGACATTGCCGACCGCGTCTAAATTGCCCGCCCCCGCGATCTCACCGGCGATCCCGGCATTCGTCGCGGCGAATGCCGCAACCCCTTCTGTATCCATCGAGAAATCACTCATCGAGCTGCCCCCCAATCATCGTGAACATCAGTTTCGTGCACTTGGCTCGGTCGTACGCCAACTCCCTGCCCGAGCGACAACGCCGCCGCGGATGGGCCCAATATAGCGGACCCTACCGGCAAGTTTCGAGCCCAACAGGCCCCCGGAAACGAACCGATCGCCGCCGGGAAGGAACTGGAACGTGTTGCAAATTAGAACAAGTTCTATATTCTCGGTGCCATGAAGGTCGCAGTGACCGGCGCAGCCGGCTACCTTGGCACGAACCTGCTCAGCCTGCTCGTCGGGCGCGGGCACGAAGTCGTCGCCATCGACCGCGTGGTCCCCGAGGGCCCCGCGGATCCCCGCGTCACCTGGATGTCGGGCAACGTGCTGGATCCGGAGTCGATGCACACCGTGCTCGCAGGTGCGGAGATCGTGTACCACCTGGTCGCCGTGATCACCCTGGCCGAGAAGAACGACCTGGCATGGAAGGTGAACACCGAGGGTGTCCGCGTGGTCGCCGAGGCCGCGCTCGACCTCGGCGTGCGCCGGATGGTGCATGCCAGCTCCATCCACGCCTTCAACCAGTACAGCTGCGGCGGCCGCATCGACGAGGGCTCACCGCGCTCCACCGCGGACAGCCTGCCTGTCTACGACCGCTCCAAATGGGCGGGCGAGGTCGAACTGCGCAAGGTGATCGACAAGGGCCTCGACGCGGTGATCTGCAATCCCACCGGCGTGTTCGGCCCGGTAGACCACAGCACCCCGCTCTCGCGCATCAATCGCACCCTCAAGGACGCCGCGCGCGGCCGGGTGCCCGCGATGATCGGCGGCAGCTTCGACCTCGTCGACGTACGGGACGTGGCACAGGGCCTGATCCTGGCCTCGGAGCGCGGGCGCACCGGCGAGAACTACCTGCTCGGCGGGTCGATGATCTCGATGCTCGACCTGTGTCGCCTCGCGGCAGGCCACGGCGGCAAAAAGGGCCCGAAATTCACTATCTCGCCCCGCCTCGTCGGCGGCCTCATTCCGGTGCTGGAGCCGATCGGCAAGATGCTCGGCACCGACATTATGTCGCGCGCCGCACTCGGCGCACTGCTCTCGGCGCCCGTCGTCGACCACGACAAAGCGACGCGGGAAATCGACTACCAACCGCGCCCCATCGACGAAACCGTGCGCGATCTGGTGACCTTCTTCGCCGCTCCGGCCCAGCTGACGCCGCCCGACACCAGGCAGATCGCTTGACCCTCGCCGCTTGACAGGCATTAGAACGCATGTTCGACTGAGGGGGTGCGGTGGCAAAGCCAAACCCTGGACGCCGACGACGGCGCCTTGCCCGGTCTGGACCGGGCCGGCTTCGTGCGCACCGTGCAAACACCGGAATTCGACGGCATCACCTTTCACGAGGTGCTGTGCAAAAGCGCACTGAACAAGATGCCAGAGGGTGCGAACCTGCCGTTCCATTGGACGATCAATCCGATGCGCGGCTGCTCGCACGCCTGCCGCTATTGCTTCGCACGCGGCACGCACGAGTATCTGGAGCTGGACGCGGGCCGCGATTTCGATTCGCAGATCGTGGTGAAGACCAATATCGCCGCGGTGCTGCGCAAGGAACTCGGTAGACGGTCCTGGCATCAGGAACCGGTCGCGCTCGGCACCAATACCGATCCTTATCAACGCGCCGAGGGCCGATATCGATTGATGCCGGGAATCATTCGCGCACTCACCGATTCCGGCACGCCGTTCTCCATTCTGACCAAGGGCACCCTGCTGCGCCGCGATCTGCCGCTGCTGACACTGGCGGCGCGCCAGGTTCGGGTGAGTGTGGCGGTGTCTGTCGCGATCCTCGACCTCGATCTGCACCGCAGTCTCGAGACGGGCACGCCGTCACCGACGGCGCGCCTGGACCTGGTGCGTGCACTGGCCGACGCCGGATTCGACGTGAATGTCATGGTGGCGCCGGTGATTCCGTACCTCACCGACAGCAGAGCCCACCTCGACGAGTTGTTCGGCGAGATCGCCGCAGCGGGAGCCGCTTCGGCCATCGCGTTCCCGATGCACCTGCGCGGCAGCACCCGCGGCTGGTTCCTCGGCTGGCTGGCCGAAGCCCACCCAGCGCTGCTGCGCCGATACCGGCAGCTGTACGGCCGCGGCGCCTACGTCACGCCCGAGTACTCGACCTGGCTGCGCGAACGCACCCGGCCGCTGCTGCAACAGCACGGCCTGACCCGCGAACAACCTCCGCAACCGCAGGCGCCGCCACAGTGCCCGCCCACGACCGACGAACAACTGTCGCTGTTCGCCTGAGCGCCATTTCCCCTCGAGCACCTGGTCACCATGGTTGCACCGAACAATTCTCATCGGACCGCGCGCTTCACGTTCAATCGCCTGCGCGGCGGAGTAGGTTGGCCATTGGCACCCTCTCACCGACGAGGAAGTGAAGCAGGCATATGGTTTCGCACCAAAATGATGTCGGCACAGCGAAATTGGAAAAGGTCGTAATTCGGTTCGCCGGGGACTCCGGGGACGGAATGCAGCTCACGGGTGACCGTTTCACGCACGAAGCGGCCGCATTCGGCAACGACCTCGCCACCCAGCCCAACTTTCCCGCGGAAATTCGCGCGCCACAGGGCACGCTACCGGGCGTTTCGTCCTTCCAGATCCAGATCGCCGACTACGACATCCTCACCGCGGGCGACCAGCCCGACGTGCTGGTGGCGATGAACCCGGCGGCCCTGAAGGCCAATGTAGAGGACCTGCCGCGCGGCGCCACCGTCATTGTGAACACCGACGAGTTCACCAAACGCACCCTGGCCAAGGTCGGCTATGCAACCGACCCCCTCGATGACGACTCCCTGTCGGATTTCGTGGTGCACCGGGTTCCGATGACCTCGCTGACCCTGGGCGCCACCGAGCCCACCGGCGTCGGCAAGAAAGACGGCCAGCGCGCGAAGAACATGTTCGCGCTCGGGCTGATCTCATGGATGTACGGCCGCCCGATCGACGGCACCGAGCAGTTCGTCCAGGAGAAGTTCGCCGCCACACCCGATATCGCCGAGGCGAACCTGCTCGCACTGCGCGCTGGCTGGAACTACGGCGAGACCACCGAGGCCTTCGCCACCACCTACGAGGTCGCCCCCGCGGCGCTGCCGCCGGGCACCTATCGGCAGATCACCGGCAACACCGCACTCGCGTACGGACTGGTGACCGCCGGACAGCTGGCCGGCCTGCCCGTCTTCCTCGGCACCTACCCGATCACGCCCGCCTCGGACATCCTGCACGAGCTGAGCAAACACAAGAACTTCGACGTCACCACCTTCCAGGCCGAGGACGAGATCGCCGGTATCGGTGCCGCGCTCGGTGCCGCGCTCGGCGGCGCGCTCGGGGTCACCAGCACCTCGGGCCCTGGATTGGCGCTCAAGAGCGAAACCATCGGACTCGCAGTGATGACGGAACTGCCGCTGGTGGTCATCGATGTGCAACGCGGCGGCCCGTCCACCGGGCTGCCGACCAAGACCGAACAGGCCGACCTCCTGCAGGCGCTCTACGGCCGCAATGGTGAATCCCCCGTCGCGGTGCTCGCGCCCCGCTCCCCCGCCGACTGTTTCGCGACCGCCGTAGAAGCCGCACGGATCGCGCTCACCTACCGCACCCCGGTGCTGCTGCTCTCCGACGGCGCCATCGCCAATGGCTCCGAACCGTGGTCGATTCCGAACGTGTCCGAGCTGCCGCCGATCGATCCGGCGTTCGAACCGGATGCGGACGAGGAGGGTGGCTTCCAGCCTTACGCCCGCGACCCCGACACCCTCGCTCGCCCGCTTGCCGTACCGGGCACCAAGGGTCGCGCTCACCGAATCGGCGGACTCGAAAAGGCCGACGGCAGCGGCAATATCTCCTACGAGCCGGCCAACCACGAGCTGATGGTGCGCCTGCGCCAGGCCAAGATCGATGCGATCGCCGTTCCTGATGTCGAGGTCGACGATCCCGACGAGCGCGCCGAACTGCTGCTGCTCGGATGGGGCAGTTCGTTCGGGCCGATCGGTGAGGCGTGTCGCCGGGCCCGCCGTCGCGGCGTCCCGGTCGCACAGGCGCACCTGCGCCATCTGAATCCGTTGCCCGCCAACCTCGGTGCCGTGCTACGCCGCTATCGCACCGTCGTCACGCCGGAGATGAACGGCGGCCAGCTGGCGATGCTGCTGCGCGCGAAATATCTGGTGGACGTGCAGCCCTGGACCAAGATCGCGGGCACCGCGTTCTCCGCCCAGGAGCTCGTCGGGGTGATCGATGCCGCGCTGGACGGCTCGATCGAGGAGATGGAAAACGACAAGGCCTTCGCCGCGCGAGCGGGGGCCACCTACCGCGCCACTAGCATCGGGGGCAACGAATGACCATCCTGGAAACCTCGCTTGTCGGAACAGATCTGGGCCTGACCGGGCGGTCCGGCGTGCCGGCCGCCGAAGGTCCGCAGAAGGTGAAGGAATTCACCTCCGATCAGGAGGTCCGCTGGTGCCCCGGCTGCGGCGACTATGTGATCCTGGCGACCGTGCGCAGTTTCCTGGCCGAACTCGGGTTACGCAGGGAGAACCTGATGTTCGTTTCTGGGATCGGCTGCTCCAGTCGCTTCCCGTACTACCTGGAGGCCTACGGCATCCACTCCATCCACGGCCGCGCACCCGCCATCGCCACCGGTCTCGCGGTGACACGCCCTGATCTCTCGGTGTGGGTGGTCACCGGTGACGGCGACGCGCTGTCCATCGGCGGCAACCACCTCATCCACGCGCTGCGGCGCAACGTGAACATGACGATCCTGCTGTTCAACAATCGGATATACGGCCTCACCAAGGGCCAGTACTCGCCGACCTCGGAACCGGGCAAGATCACCAAATCCACCCCCATGGGGTCGGTGGACCACCCGTTCAACACACTGTCGGTCGCGCTCGGTGCCGAGGCCGGATTCGCCGCGCGCGCATTGGATTCCGACCGCCCCGGCCTGACCGAGGTATTGCGTGCCGCCGCCGATCATCGCGGCACCTCGTTCGTCGAAATCCTACAGGACTGCCCCATTTTCAACGATGGTTCCTTCGATGTGCTGCGCCGCGGCGACGCCGAATCCCGGCTGATCCCGCTCCGGCACGGCGAGCCGATCCGCTTCGGCGCCGATGGCGAATTCGCGGTGGTGCGCAACGGTTTCGCGCTCGAAGTGGCCCGCACCGACGCCGTCGCGGCGTCCGACATCGTCGTGCACGATGCCTACACCGACAACCCCGAATACGCCTACGCCCTCTCCCGCCTCTCCGACCAGGACCTCGGCCACGTGGTCACCGGCATCTTCCGCGCCGTCACCCGTCCCACCTACGACGACGGCGTCCGCGCCCAGGCCGCGATGGCCCGCGAACGTAAACCGGTAGATCAGGATTCGCTGCAATCGCTACTCAACGGCTCCGAAACTTGGACCATCGGCGAGTAGCGGACCAGCTCGGCAAGCGTCAGGCGCGCTTGGCAAAGCCGAGGTCGATGACCGCGTCGCGTTCCTGCTCGAGCTCGGCGACACTGGCGTCGATACGGGCGCGGGAGAAATCGTCGAGTTCCAGGCGTGGCACGATGGTGTACTCGCCGTCGGCACAGGTGACCGGGAACGAGCTGATGATGCCCTCGGGCACACCGTAGGAGCCATCGGACGGGACCGCCATGGACGTCCATTCGCCGTCCGGGGTACCCAGCACCCAGTCGTGGATGTGGTCGATGGCGGCGCTGGCCGCACTGGCTGCCGACGAAGCGCCGCGGGCCTGGATGATCGCCGTGCCGCGCTGCTGCACGGTGGGGATGAACTCCTCACGCAACCAGGCCGCATCGTCGATGAGGTCAAGGGCGCGCCGACCACCGACGGTAGCGTGGGTGATGTCGGGGTACTGCGTGGCCGAGTGATTGCCCCAGATCGCGACGCGGGCGATGTCGGATCCTGACGCGCCGGTCTTCTTGGCCAACTGCGCGATCGCCCGATTGTGGTCGAGGCGAGTCATCGCCGTGAAGCGCTCGGCGGGCACGTCGGGGGCGTTGCTCATCGCGATGAACGCGTTGGTGTTGGCGGGATTGCCGACCACGAGCACCTTCACATCGTCGGCGGCGCTGGCATTGATCGCCGCACCCTGATCGGTGAAGATCGGCCCGTTGGCGTTCAGCAGATCAGAGCGCTCCATCCCCGCCGTCCGTGGCCGCGCACCGACCAACAACGCCACATTCGCGCCCTCGAAACCCACCCACGGGTCGTCGCTGATGTCGATCGATTCCAGCAGCGGAAACGCGCCGTCCTCCAGTTCCATCGCCACGCCTTCCAGCGAAGCGACGGCGGCCGGAATCTCCAGCAATCGCAACCGCACCGGCGTATCCGCCCCGACCATCGCCCCCGACGCGATCCGGAACAGCAGACCATAGGCGATCTGCCCCGCAGCTCCGGTAACAGCGACAGTGACGGGCGCGGTGCTCACGACGAACTCCTTGCGGTAGGCGGACACTCGAACCCCACCCTATCGAGTCTCACCGCTCCCGAGCCCCGGTGGTGAGCTACCAGACAGTTGCCCTACCGAAGCTCTGGGCATCCACGCGTGGTTCACCCTCGGCAATTCTCACCGTGGTCGGGCGAGCGAGGCCCCGGACTTCGCGGGAGCCGGCACAGGTCAGCACAACGCCGCGACCTCGCCGTCGGTCAGCACGATCGGCGACACATAGTCCTTCTCCCGCGCCATCTGCACGGCCCGATACAGCGGCCGCTCCTCGAGCCCCGCGTCGCGCGCCTCGGCGCGGAGCTGGTGGACCAGCATCGACGAAACCGCAACGGCCGCAGCCAATGGGCACGAGGCAAGAGCGTCGGCCAGTTTGCGGAGGCCGATCAGGTGTAGTTCGCGGCCACTGCCCGTGTCGGTGTACATCGCCAGCGGAATGATCTGGGTGTCGGCTCCCGCAGTCACCCGCAGCACGATGCGACTGAGCCGGGCCGGAAAGACGAGAATCTCGACACCGGTCGCGGCCGCGATGTCGACGCGCCGCGCACCGAACAATCGCCGCGCGTGAATCGTGGTCCCGGCCAGCCACATTCGCCGCCGCCGCAACGCCATCGCATACCCGACGGTGGGCGCGCCGACAACAAAGCCGATCAGCACCGCGATCGGCCAGCTCACCAGCAATGCTGCCAACAGTGCGGCGCCGACTCCGACCCCCACCGCGGCGAGTGCGAGTCGCCGCAGCATGGGGGCATACGTCTCCGGCGCGACCAGGTCGAGTCCGACCGGTGAAACAGGCTGAGAATCCCCGGGATTCGACGGTTCTACAGTCACGGCAACACATTCGTACGGGTGGCGGTGTACCCGGGCACCGTACTACTCGGAGCGGGTGAGCGCGGCCACGACGGCGGTAACCGTCTCGTCCAATGGGATCTGACGTTGATCACCGGTCGCCATGTCCTTCATGCCGATCGTCCCTTCGGCCAGGTCGCGGTCGCCGAGAACCAGGGTGAGCTTCGCACCGGACTTGTCGGCCGCCTTCATCGCGCCCTTCACGCCACGCCCGCCGTAGGCCAGATCCACCCGGACACCCGCGGCGCGCAACTGCGCGGACAGCACCACGAGGCGCTGTTTGGCGGCGTCACCCAGCGGCACCCCGAAGACCTCACAGCGCGCCGGATCACCCACCGACTTGCCCTCCGCGGCCAGCGCGAGCACCGTGCGGTCGACCCCGAGACCGAAGCCGATGCCGGACAGCGGTTGACCACCGAGTTCGGCCATCAGGCCGTCGTAGCGACCACCGCCGCCGATGCCGGACTGCGCGCCGAGACCGTCGTGCACGAATTCGAAGGTCGTCTTCGTGTAGTAGTCCAGGCCGCGGACCATGCGCGGATTAACCACGTACGGCACACCGAGCGCGTCGAGGTAGCCGAGCACCTGCTCGAAGTGCGTCTTCGCCGATTCCGACAGGTGATCGATCATCAGCGGTGCGTTCGCGGTGAGCTCCCGCACCTCGGGGCGCTTGTCGTCCAGCACGCGCAGCGGGTTGATCTGCGCCCGCCGTTTGGTCTCCTCGTCGAGCGGGAGCTTCAACAAGAACTCCTGGAGCAGCTCGCGGTACTGCGGGCGGCAGGTCTCGTCGCCGAGCGAGGTGATGTCGAGCCGGAAGCCTGTCAAGCCGAGCTCGCGGAATCCGGCATCGGCGATCGCGATCACCTCGGCGTCCAGCGCCGGATCGTCGACACCGATCGCCTCGACGCCGACCTGCTGTAGCTGCCGGTAGCGGCCCGCCTGCGGCCTCTCGTACCGGAAGAACGGTCCCGCGTAGACCAGTTTCACCGGCAATTGGCCACGATCGAGGCTGTGCTCGATCACCGCGCGCATCACGCCGGCGGTGCCTTCGGGACGCAGCGTCACGCTGCGATCGCTGCGATCGGAGAAGGTGAACATTTCCTTGCTCACCACATCGGTCGACTCGCCGACACCGCGCGCGAACAGTTCGGTGTCTTCGAAGACCGGCAGCTCTACATGCCCGTACCCGGCGAGGCGCGCGGCGCGAATGAGGCCATCGCGCACCGCGACGAACTCGGCCGAGCTGGGTGGCACGTAATCCGGTACCCCCTTCGGGGCGGAGAAGCTGCTGGTCTTGGTCACGATTGTCCAGTTTCCACCACCACCGCCCGTCAAGTCCAACCGGTTAGCCTTGGGCGCCCGCGACATGATCAACTCCGGTCGCTTGCACCGGGCCTTATATTCTCGGCGGGCTTCGTCCGACGTAGCAGAGCTACACACGCTGGGATGGCTCCGCCTTCGGTGAAGACGACGGAACGCTGGACAGCTGCGGCGCACTCTTGCGCACGACACTCCCGTCGCACGCGGTCGCGCCAAAGCGCTTCGTGGCCGCCGGAATGCTGACGGTATGGTGGCCGCATGAACACACGCATGCTGCGAAATCGCCGCATTTCGGGTGTTCTATTCCGGAAGTAACGGATACGGGAGGAACGTGGTAGTGCCGAGCAACGAACAGCGGCGAGCAGCGGCCAAACGCAAGCTGGAACGCCAGCTCGCCAACCGGGCCGATCGGGCGCGCAAGCGCAAGCAACTCGCGATCGCCGGGTCTGTGCTCGGCGTCGTCGTCGCGGTCGCGGCGGTCACCGGCGTCTATTTCCTGACCCGTGGCGACGACAGCGAGAACAACGCCGCCTCCGAGACCAAGGACGCCTCGCTCTCGGCTGCAGCGCCGCCTGCCGCGCAGGCCAAGCCCGCCTCGGTGAACTGCACCTACCGCGACGGCCAGCGGCCCGCGGACAAGCCGGTAAACAAGCCGCGCACCGAGGGCATCCTGACCGACGGCCCCAACGCCAAGTTGAGTGTCAGCATGGAAACCAGCCAGGGCCCCATCGGCCTCACGCTGAACAACGCCGAGTCACCCTGCACCGTGAACAGTTTCGCGAGCCTGGCGAGCCAGGGCTACTTCGACGGGTCCAGCTGCCACCGCATGACCGCGGGCGAGGGCCTGAAGGTGCTGCAGTGCGGTGACCCGACCGGCACCGGAATGGGTGGTCCCGGTTACGAATTCGCCAACGAGTACCCGACCGATCAGTACGCGCCCGGCGATCCGGCCGCAGAATCGCAGCCGGTCGCCTACAAGCGCGGCGTGCTCGCGATGGCCAATGCGGGCCCCGGCCCCGATGGCGGCGGCACCAACGGCAGCCAGTTCTTCATCGTCTATGGCGATTCCGAATTGCCGCCGCAGTACACCATTTTCGGCACTGTCGACCAGGACGGCCTCGCTACGCTGGACAAGATCGCCAAGGGTGGTCAGGACAACGCGAACGGCCCCGGCGACGGCAAGCCGAAGCTTCCCGTGACCATCTCCTCGATGCGCCTCGACTGAGTCATCCGAACCTGCCGCCGGCTCCGGTCCACCGCCCTCGGCGGTGGACCGGAGCCAGCGAGGGTAGGCGACCCTAATCATCCGGTAAGGGTGAGCTAAAACAGAAGATCCTCCGGCGCTTTGCGCTACGTGCCGGAATTGTGCGATATATGCTGTTGAGCGGCACGCCCGTACGGTTGTGTCGAGCTTTCTCGGGTAATCTCGAAACAAGGAGTTCCCGTAGCGTAGTCACACCCCGAAACAGGGTGATCCCCTTGGGGGAATGCCACGCCACGAGCACTCTTGGTGTCCGCGTTTGCAGGCGGGGCAGCGTCCGACGGACTACAGTTCGCGTGGCGGTGTCCGTGACGAAGCACCACAACATCCATAGTGATCACTGCAGCATCGGGGAGCAGCCATGTCCGAGGAACTGGACGACATCGGCCGGGAAACCGCGGCCATGGTAAAGACTATGTTGCAGCTTGCGACCCTGGTCGCGCTGCGGGCCCGTGAACGTGGTCAGAAAGAAGCCGAAGCGCGCGTCAAGGTCACCGAGGCCCGCAACAAGGAAGCCAGAGAGCTTCAGATCCGTGAGGCTCGCGACGCCAAGGCCAAAGATCCGCGCAACCTGGAACTGGCCAGAATGGTCGAGAAAACGGTGCCCGCCAAGGGAATCTCCTTGGAGAAGGACCGATTCGCGGCACAGGCCGAAGCCAGCCGCATGGCCGCCACCGCCTCCGCCGCAGCCAAGCCGCTCGTTCGTTACGACTCCGCCGAACGGCGCACGGCCATCGCGGCCCACCTCGCCAGGATCGGCATCTCACCGGAGTTGGCGGCGGTACGGATGCTCATCGAGGTCGGGCAGGCGCTGCCACCGGAAGAAGCGGTCCGCGTCCGTAATGAAGAGGCTCGAGCGACCGCAGCCAGGGGCCGGGAGCAGGAATCCCGCGGCCTGGAGCGCGTCCGACAGTAAGCCACGAGAAAACGCCCGCACATCCTTGGGTTCATGCGGTCGTCGCAACACTCTCGATGTGAGAGGTTGCGGCGACCGTGTCGTTTTCGGAGGATCTGGCTCGGTTCGGTGATCCGCTGACCCGGCTGGTCGATGCCGGGGTTGCGGTGAA